>CASBQM010000392.1 GCA_949127645.1 Synechococcales cyanobacterium PMM_0036 | reverse complement strand
GAGAGCGCGCTGCTTGTCGCCATAGGCATTGCCACCCGGAGCAATGAAATCAGGACGTTTGCGCCAGAGGCTCTTGCTCGCTTCTTGAACAATCTTTTTCTCATTTTCAGCCAAAGTAGCGGCAATCCGTACCCGCTGTTCACCCGTTCTCAAAAACTCTTGAATGTTCCTCAATTCGCCGGTGCTAGGATAGCGCAGTTCTTCATCGGCATTGAGAATGACTTGACTAATTACACTCATAATTATGGGAATGACTATTGCAGTAATTCGGCTATTGGTCGTATTTTATCGAGTTTGGGGGACGAAAGGAAAGGAAAAAAGCTGGAAGGCTGAGAGCAAGAAGGTGAGTTGTAAAGAAATCTTAATTTTTCGCGGTTTTTTCAGTCGTATCGGTTCTGCCGATCTGCCGATCTATCTATTGTTTCTGCGTCGCATCCAAACTGCGTTACTTCTATATAGATATGCTCTAGCCGCACAGGCTGCCGACACACTGAATCTAGCGAAATGCCCTGAAAACACTGCAAGATTTGGGTCAACTCCATGGCTTGAGGCAACCAGAAAGCTAGGTCACTACCGTATCGGCGCGGCGTATAGCCGTAAGTTAAGGCACGATCGATCGCCCTCTCTTCTTCAGTCGTTTTCACGATCGCAATCTCGGTCGCGGGAATATGCCGCTGAAGTTCAGGCAAAGTGCCTTCGGCTAGCAGCCTGCCGCCCTTGAGAATCCCAATTCGCTGGCATAGGCGCTCGGCTTCTTCTAGCAGGTGGGTGGTCAATAGCACCGTAATGCCCTGATGCCGCAACTGGCGGATTAATTCCCAAATTTCGTATCGTGCTTCAATGTCTAGTCCGGTCGTGGGTTCATCCAAAATCACCAGCCTCGGCTGGTGCACCAGAGCGATCGCTATGCTGAGCCGCCGCTGCATTCCGCCGCTTAGAGTTTCCACAGGGCTATGGGCGCGATCGCTTAAATTCACGGCTTCTAGACAGTAGCGCACCTGCTTCAGGCGAGTCTGTCGGGAGAGGCCATAGATTCGGGCAAAAAAATTGAGGTTTTCGGTGCAGGTCAGGCTGCGATAGAGCAGGTTCTCTTGGGGCGCAATGCCAATTAGCCTTTGGGTGGCTCTAGAGATGGGCTGACCGTCAATTTCCACCAGACCGCGATCGGCTTTTAGCAGATTGCAAATGATGTTAATAGTAGTAGTCTTACCCGCACCATTCGGCCCCAGCAAGCCATAGATTTCTCCAGGAGCGATCGCCAGACTCAAATCTTGCAGCACGGAGCGATCGCCGTAGCCTTTGTTTAGTCCTTCAATCCGTAGCACTCACAGCCTCCTTTCGAGGGTGAGCATCTGACGGTAGGCAAGTCCGCTACTAATGACCATCAGCAGGGCAAAGCCGATTAAGAAATAGAGGTGAGGAGCGATCGCGCTCACGCCATCTCCTGCGGCTGAAACCCCAGTCAAGGCTTCATTCATGTGATAAACCGGATTGTATTTGGCAATTTGTCGTAGGGGCGTGGGCAAAAAGCTGAGGGGCACAAATGCACCCCCCAGCATTAGCAAAGGTACTCCAAATGCAGCAACCAGGGCATTGACATCTTCAATACGACGGGCAACTTGGGTGCCCAACGTGAAACCCAACCCTACATAAATAGTGATGCTTAGCAGGATAATAAACCCGCCTAGCCACAAGGAGCCATTGAAGCGAGCCTGTAAAAACGCAGCGCTTGTGTAAACCAACAGCGCTTGCCCGATGCCAATGCAGCTATGCGCCATAAAAATTCCGAAAAAGTACGACAGACCGCTGAGGGGGGTCAAAAACAGCCGCTTCAGGGTCTTCTGCTCTCGTTCAGAGACGACCGTGGCGATCGTGCCACCCAAACAGCTAAAGAATAGAGCCGCCCCCACCAATGTCATGGGCGCTGCGGCTTCAAAAGCTCCTCTGAGGGTTGCCTGGGGCTGATCGGCGAGAATATAGCCGTTAAGCAGCAGCACAAACACGGGAAACATCACCCAGAGAAACAGCGATCGCTGTCTACGACACAATTCCAACAAGATCCGCTGCGCTACAGCAAGCGCTTCCTGCCAATATTTCATCAAGACCTGAATGCCCTAACTGTATCCTTCTGTGAGATCATACCCTGAAGATCGTGAGGGAAGAAGGCTAGGCGATCGGCTTCATTAAATTGAGACAGGTCCCAAAGGGAGACTGTGCCATCAGATTTTGCATGATATTCTGGAGAAGTTCGATTTCGTCCATAGCGCCAAGCCTGTAGTGCCAAGTCTGTAGTGCCAATGTAGTGCCAAGTTACCCAACGTATTTGAAGAAGATGTTCTTAGACTTTTGGGTAGCATAAGCTAAGCACAGAAGTTGAGCTTCCTAGACATTGGGATGCTATTCACACTTTGGGCTGAATAGATTGGGCTTAAAGTAATGATTTTCTTAGTTTCTATCTAAAATATTTTTCATGCAGACTGCTATTTTTAGCGAACTGTTTCCCCTCTTCAATGCCGCGAGTCCCGAAACTGTTGAGTGGTTGCTCTCCATCACTGTTGAGCATGAGTATCCGGCAGACAGAGCCATTCTCATGGAAGACGCATGGGGGAACGCAGTCTATTTTGTAGAATCAGGCTGGGTCAAAGTCCGTCGCCATGCTGGGGAAGACTTCTCAACGCTGGCGATTTTGGGGCGCGGCGATTTCTTTGGAGAAATGGCAATTCTGGATGAGTCGCCGCGATCGACTGATGTAGTGGCTCTCTCTTCCGTCAAGCTCCTCAGCATTTCGGCGCAGCGGTTTATCCAAACGCTGTTTAGAGACTCGCAGTTGCACCACCGGATGCTGCAACTTATGGTGCGCCGTCTCCGCCAAACTAATTTTCGCTTTCAACTGCGCCATCAGCCGCCTGCCATCAAGCTTGCCAATACCCTTGTGTCTCTAGGCGAAAGCTATGGGTTTCCTAGCGAACATGGCACCGAAATTTACAATATTCCCTTTAAAGATTTAGCAGATGTCAGCGACATTACGCTAGACGAAACCGCCAAAATCATGGAAAAGTTGCATAGTAAAGGCTGGATTAAGGTGTCTCCTAGCACTCAGGCTACTTATCTCGTTAATCTACGGCAACTCGCTCATCTAGCCGGGAAAATGCAGTAGGGGATTCCTTATTCTTCGTATCAAATTGGCGTATTCATGACAGAAGCAACTCAAACCCGTCCTGCGGCTCTGCCTCGAACCGTGCAGATGCTATATCAGGTAGCTATGCCTCAGCCGGAGTCGCATCTGTTTGAGGTGACGCTGCGAGTGAAGGGCTGGTCACACAACCTGCTGGACTTGAAAATGCCTGTCTGGACACCTGGCTCCTATCTGGTGCGAGAGTATGCAAGGCATTTGCAGAATTTTACCGTTAGTCAAGGTGCCGCTCGTCAGGATGCTGATCAAGCCAGTGAGAGCAAGCTAACCTGGCGCAAGTGCAGCAAAAATCACTGGCAGATCGAGACAGATGGAGTCAGCGAGATAGAAATACGCTATCGTATCTTCGCCAATGAGCTGACCGTACGCACCAATCATTTAGACGCGACTCACGGCTTTTTCAATGGTGCTGCTCTGTTCTTTTTCATTCCTGGCTTTGAGCAGCAGCCGATTCAAGTGACGATCGCTCCTCCTCCCGAATGGCGCGTAACCACAACCCTGCCCCCTTCTGGACAAACCAACACCTTCGTAGCGGCAGATTTTGACACGCTTGTAGACAGTCCATTTGAGATTGGTAGCCATCAGCTTTACGAATTTGAGGCGATGGGCAAGCCGCACCAGTTCGCCATTTGGGGACGCAGCAACTTGAAGATCGATCGCCTGATTGCTGACACCCAGAAGGTGATTGAAACAGAGGCGGAAATTTTTGGGGGCTTACCCTACGATCGCTACCTATTTTTGGTGCATCTAGCGAGTCAGGGCTTCGGCGGATTGGAGCATAAGAATTCCTGCACATTGCTCTACTCGCGGCTAGGCTTCCGTACAGACGATCGCTACAACGCCTTCATACAGCTCGTGGCGCATGAGTTTTTCCATCTGTGGAACATCAAGCGAATTCGTCCCAAAGGGCTGGAGGTGTTTGACTACGAAGCCGAAAATTACACGCCTTCCCTCTGGTTTAGCG
>CASBQM010000391.1 GCA_949127645.1 Synechococcales cyanobacterium PMM_0036 | reverse complement strand
TCGATATGATCACCTGCCTTAATGGGGTCGCCCGTCAGCGCCAGGATGTTGCGAATGCCGAGTGCCTGTGCCCCCAGCAGATCGGCTTGTAGGGCAATGCGGTTGCGATCGCGGCAAGCCATCTGACAGATTGGCTCAATGCCCTGCTGCATCAAGATTACCGAAGCCGCTAGAGAAGACATTCGCATAACCGCACGGCTACCATCCGTGATATTGACGGCATGAACCCTTCCCTTTAGCAGGTTCCCCATCTTGATCATGTGGGTCGGATCACCGCCTTTGGGAGGCATGACTTCAGCCGTCACCAAAAAATCTCCGGTTTGGACAGCGGTGCGAAAGTCAGAGGCACAGGGCGAAAGGGGGAAAGATGGCGATAGGTTCATGTGGACATCAGTCGGGAGTGAGGGGATTTTGTACAGAAACAGATAAGTTGTAGATGGCTGTTTTGGGAAGCGGCCTGCTGTTTTAGGAGAATGTTCGAGTCAGTAACCGTAGCTAAAAGCGATCGCCAAAGTAGGTTATTCTTAGCCAGTATGCCTTAAGGACGGCGATCGTATCGACCTCTGTAAAGCAACTATTAAGAAATATTTTGCGGCTTAAAGCGAAATAAAAATCGCGTCTAAAGGCTGAAATCTCAATTAGGTCTGTCAAAATCTGACTGAGAATCCCCGTAAATTTTCTTATTTTGCACCTTAGCCTTAACTGCTGCTTCACATGAAACTCACTGCATTAAGCCATTTGCCCGATGAGCAGGTTTCCCACAACCCGGCAATCCAGAAAAAAGTGATGCTGCGATCGGGCGACTTGCCTCTCCTGACCCATTTTTCTCAGGCGCGGTTTGCCCCAAGACAGGTGGCGGGTGCCCATGCCCACCCGGATATGTGCGAAGTGTTTTTTGTGGAGTCAGGGATGGGAATCATTCAAATTGACGGTCAGCCTTACCCCCTAGAGCCAGGAGTTTGTGTGTCTGTGGAACCGGGTGAGGTGCATGAGGTCAGCAATTCTGGGGGGGAGGAGCTAGTGCTGACTTACTTTGGACTACGGGTGACGGTCTAGGCTATTTTTTAAACTACAGCCCAGGCATTATGCAGGAAGAAAGCGGCGTTGCAGTCAATCTATCGCTGGTCGGCGTGAAGCCCACTGGATTAGCAACCTATGCGCGCAATTTGATTCCTCATCTCAATCTGCCCATGACCCTGCTCGCTTCAGCCACTTTTCCTAGGGGAGAACTAGCGACCTGCAATCATCGAGAGATTCCGGCAAATCTAACCGCCGAGCAGGGAAAGCTGGGTCACTTGCGGCGGTTACTCTGGACACAGCAGAGGCTTCCCCAGATTTGTGCTGAGTTGCGATCGCCCCTCTTGTTTTCGCCGATACCAGAAGCTCCGCTATGGGGTCAGAAGCCAAAGATTCCCGCCGTTGTGGTTGTTCATGATCTGATTCCGCTACGTTTCCCGCAGTGGAATTCGCCTCTGACGCAGTATAGTCGCTACTACGTGCCGCAGGTTTTGGCGCAAGTTGCGCATATCATCTGCAATTCGGCGGCAACTGCGCAGGATATTGTGGATTACTTTCAAATTCCAGCCGAAAAAATCACGCCGATTTTACTGGCGCATGATGCCAATCGCTTCAATATTTTGGAAAGTGAAATTAAACCCGATCGCCCCTACTTGTTCTACATCGGTCGCCCTGACCCTTACAAAAATCTGCACCGCGTTATTAGCGCTTTTGCCACATTGCCTAAAGGTTGTGACCTGTGGATTGCTGGCTCCCGCGATCGCCGCTACACGCCTCGGCTTCAGGCTCAAGCCGATGAATTGGCGATGAGCGATCGCGTTAAGTTCCTCGACTATGTTGCCTACCCAGATTTGCCTCGGCTCATGCGGGGGGCGATCGCGCTGGTGTTTCCCAGCCTGTGGGAAGGGTTTGGCTTCCCGGTATTAGAGGCAATGGCTTGCGGCACGCCCGTGATCACCTCTAATTTATCCTCGCTACCCGAAGTTGCCGGAGATGCCGCCTTGCTGGTCAACCCCTACCGCGAAGCCGAAATTGCTGCCGCCATGAAAACCTTAATTGACGATGAAGGAGCGCGATCGCACTTGCGAACTGCCGGACTCACCAGAGCTAGTCAGTTTAGCTGGCAAAAGACAGGGCAAGCGACTACTGAGCTGCTATCGCAATATTTGTAGATAGTTTGTAGATAATTTGTAGATATTGACTAGTAGATGTCTTATGCAACCGGATAGTGGTTTAGAAAGCACTCAATTGAACGACTTCAACCCCGATCGCGTCCTCTCGTCCTACGATTATGTCTTGCCTGAGACACATATCGCCCAAAATCCGGTCACACCGCGAGATAGCTCTCGATTACTGGCGATCGATTTCAACTCCCATCAGCATCGAATCTTTCGAGAGTTACCAGAACTACTGCGCCCTGGAGATTTGCTGGTGATGAATAACACGCGAGTGATTCCGGCGAGGCTGTATGGGCGTAGAGTCGATGGCGCGAAAATCGAGATTCTGCTGTTGGAAGAGCAGCCGCAGAACTGCTGGCTGGCGTTGGTGAAGCCTGGAAAACGCATGAAACCCGGTGCGCAAATTG
>CASBQM010000390.1 GCA_949127645.1 Synechococcales cyanobacterium PMM_0036 | reverse complement strand
GCCGCAGAGCCACCCATCCCACGGCGACTAACGAACACGCCATCACAAATAGCAGCGTGTAATTGAATAAATTTAGATAAAACTCAGGGTTGGTCAGCACTTCGTCTGCCAGGTTCTTTTTGAGCGCAGGGTTAAACGGCATCTGAATTAGATAGCTGACCCAGAGGACGATCGCCCCCATAGCCTGAAGCGGGGTGCCTGGATGATCGGTATGCTGAGGAACTTTGAGGAGTGCCAGAACCAGCGAATTCAAAAGATAGGCGTAGTCAGGGTCTTGGTTGGGTGTCCAGTAGTAGGGACCTCTTTGATTGCCCACCAGCAGGTAGATAACGACATAGGCGATCGGTAAGATGGCGATAGCCACCGGGTTAGACCATTTGCTTTTTACCACGTCCTATCTCCCCAGTTCGCATTTTTCAATATTTAGCTTAAGACTTTCTTCACGGATTACAGTCTACTACCATTGCTGTCGCTGTAATTGCTGTCACTGTGATCGCTAGAGTTTCGCTGAGTTCAATCGTTAGAAATTTCTAGCGATCATCCGCTGCACCATGCCACCGCCAGCCTCTTATTTCGACCTGACCTCTTCACCCTATTCTTTAGCCAAGATTAAAGGGTGGACGGCAAATGTAAGATCCACAGATTTATCGGGCAAAGTTCGCAAAAGACTAAGACAATAGAGTTTGTGGAATCGTATACCATAGGAATGCTGTAATAGCCAAAGGGCAAACTAGCCCATGAGTTACATCCTCAAAAACCCTGGCATTGTCTGGAAGCTGCTCCTAGAGCATTTGCAAATGACTAGCCTCACCCTCGTAATCGCCGTGCTGATAGCTCTGCCTTTGGCGCTGCTAGTGACGCGGTTTCGCTGGCTGAACGTCCCGATTCTAGGCACGTTGGGCATACTGTATACTGTGCCCAGTCTGGCGCTGATCATTTTATTGGTTCCCATCTTTGGGCTAAATCAGCGATCGGTGATTGTAGCTATGGTGATTTACACGCAGGTAATCTTGGTACGTGGTCTAGTTGTGGGGCTGCAATCGATCGCCCCCGCAGTGTTAGAGGCGGCTAGAGGCATGGGCATGAATCTCTGGCAACGCTGGTGGCAGGTGCAGGTGCCGCTAATTCTGGCAATCTTTTTGGCGAGTCTGCGGGTGGCAGCGATCGTGGCAATTGCCATTGCCGCAATCGGCGCAAAGTTTGGGGCGGGCGGACTGGGTACGCTGCTATTTGAGGGCATTGCCCAATCGGGACGCTATGACAAAATTTGGGCAGGGGCGATCGCTGTGGCACTGTTGGCTTTCATCATCAATGGGGCACTGCTGGCATTAGAGTGGGCGGCTAATCCGGCGAGGCGAGTGCGCCGCGTCTCTGCGAACCGACAGTCTGCGAACCGACAGTCTGCGAACATCTAGCAGATCTAGCCATCATCGGGGTGGCTGGAGCGATCGCTGTACTGCGCTTAAGGTCACTTCAGCCAACAGCGCCAGAATCGCCACCGGGATCGCCCCCACGAGCAAAATAGTGTTGTCGTAAAGCGCGAAGCCCCGCACGATAAATTTGCCCAGCCCCCCTGCGCCAATAAATGCCGCTAAAGTTGCGCTAGCAATCACTTCAACTAGCGCTATCTTGACTCCGGCAATGACGACGGGCAGCGCCAGAGGAATTTCGACCTGACGCAAAACCTGCCCTGGACTCATGCCCATGCCGAACGCTGCCTCACGAGTCATGGGATCGATCGTCCGAAAGGCAACGTCGGTGTTGATCAAGATGGGCGGCATAACGAGCAGAGTGAGGGCGATCGCGGCAGATTGGAAACTTAGCCCAAAGTAAGGAATTGCCAGAAACAAAATTGCCAGACTGGGAATGACGCGCAGGGCATTAAAGCCATTGATTAGCACCGTGGAAGCCAGACGCGATCGGGCACTCCAAAGCCCTAGGGGCAGACCGACCAGTAGACCGATCGCTAGAGGAACCAGCACTAGCACTAAATGCTGCCGCAGCGCAGTCAAGACTTCGGCAAAGTTGCTAACAGCATATTCATACGCCTGAACGAAAATATCCATGTCTGTCTCTGTTAGTTGACACTCAGGTAGTCTACATATTAGGTAGTCCGCATATGGAGAATAGGAGATTCGAACTCCTGATCTCTGCGGTGCGATCGCAGCGTGGTACCACTCCACTAATTCCCCGTACCGCCATTTTAGCAGGACAGTTACCAGATCTAAAGCATCTAGAGCCAAAGCATCTAGAGCCTCATGCCGCCAACTTCTGCCCGTAGACTTCTCGAACGCGATCGAATTCTAGTTCTGATAGATAATCTACCGCCCAGTTAGACTGACGGTGCATCATGTGGTACGGATAGGAGTTTGCTACGCCAACAACCTGCATTCCGGCTTGCTTAGCTGCCTGGATGCCTGCCGGAGTATCCTCGATCGCCAAACATTCTTGGGGCTTAAGGTTCAGGTCAGGATAGTGCTGATTGAGGCGATCGATCCCTAGCAAATAGCCTTCTGGATCAGGCTTGCTGACTTGAATATCATCACCTGATACAACGACAGGAAAGTATTGGGCTAGATCCATCCGATTCAAGACCAGATCAATCTCTGGGCGCACGGCACCGCTAACGATCGCCATGGGCATCTGCGCCGATCGGATTTGGAAAATCAGATCGGCTAAGCCGGGGTAAATAGGCAGTTTGTCAATTTCGGCAAGCTGCTGTTGATAAGCGCCAGACTTACGGATAATTAGACCTGTAATGTAGTCTTCTGTCACCACTCTACCGCGATTTGCCAACAGATCTTTGAGACAGGCGCGATCGCTCCGTCCCAAGCAAAGCTGCCGAAATTCTCCGGCTTTAGGGCGTAGGTTTTCCTCTAGCAAGAGTTGTTCAATCAGCTTTTGGTGCAGTGGCTCATCATTGATGATGACTCCATTAAAATCAAATAAAACTGCCTTGAGAGCCATACCTTAGCCACAATAATAGTCCGATCGCTTGCGTGAGCCATGCCCGGAAGGTGAGCCTTCTGCAACGCTATCATAACGTTCCTCTCCAGACAGTTTCTAGTCTGCGATCGCGTTAAATTCCTTTTACACTAAAGAGATTCTACTTAAATAACTTTGACATCAAGAGCCGGGGGTGAAATATGGCAGACTACATAAACTTAGATACTTTGATCGCCATCATGCTAGCCATCAGTCTTAGCGCGGCAGCAGGTTTTCGAGTTTTTGTTCCGTTGCTAGTGTTAAGCGGTGCGG
>CASBQM010000389.1 GCA_949127645.1 Synechococcales cyanobacterium PMM_0036 | reverse complement strand
CGTCTGAAAACTCGACAGGAGTCGCCTTTGCTGCCGGAACCACAAGCACAGGAGGCGGAGCAACGCTAAGGGGCGAAGTCGGAGAAGCGATCGCCGCCGAACTGACAGCAGGATCAGTGGCAGGGGGAACTACTCCAGGCAATACAGCAGGAGCCACAATAGCAGGGACAACAGCAGCAGGAGGAATTCCGGGAGAAGTAACAGTAGCCTGAGGCGATCGCCCTTGTTGGTCTCTAATGGCCTGATCTCTGTTAGCCTGATCTCTAATAGCTTGATCTCTAGCAGATAAGGCAATTCCCCCCTGATTAGCAGATCCTTCAGGAACAGGTGATCCTTTAAGCAAAGGATCATTCGGCAGAGGGTTTGCGCCTAGGGCAGGGCGAGGCTGTCCTGCCTGCAAATCTGCTTCCTTCTGGCTCAGCCCCCACCAAAGAATTGCGCCGACTGCGCCGAAGGCAATCAGCATAGCAATAGCTTCATCAAATCCCAGGTCGCGGCTACGAGAAGATCTGCGATCGACGGGGGGCGGGTTGGTCATATTTGGCTATCCTTGCGACAGTACCCTGACAAAATTAGTTTAAGGCTAAGCCTGATATTTGTATAACCCTAATATTCAGATTAATAGGTTACTCACCAGTCGTCTGCTCCACAGAAGACAGGAAGTTTCTTGGGCTTAAAGCCCCTCTCCCGCTCTGGGAGAGGGGTTGGGCTTCGACGTGAGCGCTCAGTCAAAGGGCGCTCAGTCAAAGGGTGAGGACAGCTTGAGTTTTGCCCCACAGAATTTATTGCAGCAAAACGGCTTAGCGACCATACGGCTTAGCGACTGTGCGGCTTAGCGGCTTAGCGGCTGTATAGCTTCGTGAGATGCAGCAAGCGATCGCCCACGTCCTGACTCAGCAGTTCTGGCTGGGTAAACCGCCAGCGCCACTGACCTTCGTTAATGCTAGGGTCGTTCATCCGCGCCCGACCGTCCAGATTCAGGAGATCCTGCAAAGGAATCACGGCAAGGTCGGCAACAGAAGCTAGCGCCAGGTGAATAAACTCCCAGCCAATCTCTCTTACCTCCTCAACAGAACCATAGCCCAGATACTCCGCTACGTGCTGTTTTTCGGTATCGGATGCCGCTGTCCACCAGCCGATCGCCGTGTCGTTGTCATGCGTACCAGGGTACACCACGCAGTTATGGACATAGTGATGCGGCTGATAGGCGTTTTCGGAGCCGTCGCCAAAGGCAAATTGCAGAATTTTCATGCCGGGGAAGTGAAAGCGATCGCGCAAAGCCTCCACCTCAGGGGTGATAATGCCCAAATCTTCTGCCATCACGGGCAGACTGCCGACTGAAGCTTCCAAAACCTCAAAGAATTTGGCATCAGGGCCTTTTAGCCATTCGCCGTTCATCGCAGTCGTCTCTCCGGCAGGCACCTGCCAGTAAGCCTCAAAACCCCGGAAGTGATCGACCCGGACAATATCAACGTATAGCAGAGTTGCCTTAAAGCGATTGATCCACCAGAGGAAATTCGTTTGCTCTAGCTTGTCCCAGTCATAGACCGGATTGCCCCAAAGCTGACCTGTGGCGCTGAAGTAGTCGGGCGGCACCCCTGCCATGAATGCCGGATCGTAGGTTTCTGGATCGAGCTTAAAGTTTTCAGGGCTTGCCCACACATCAGAGCTATTGTGACAGACGTAGATCGAGACATCGCCCACAATCAGGATGTCTTTGCCGTTGGCATAGGCACGCAAATTCGCCCACTGGCTAAAGAACTTAAACTGCAAGAACTTCTGGAAGCGAATGCTATCTTGCAGCTTCTCAGTCTGCTCCTTCAGCGCCAGCGGATCTCGACGGGCGATCGCCGTTTCCCACTGGTTCCAAGGCTTGTAGTCATGGGCTTCTAGCAGCGCCATAAACAGCACAAAGTCATCCAGCCACCAAGCCTGTTCCTGACAAAAATTTTCGTAGTCTGGCGTGGGCTGAAAGCGATCGAAAGCCTGCTGCAAATACTTAAACTTATAGGGAATCACCTGATCAAACTGGACTCGGCTATAGGCGGCATCAGTCTCAGAATTGTCGGGCAACGGTACCAGCGTTTCAGCATCTAGCAGCCCCTCACTAGCCAGCTTCTCTAGGCTAATCAGCAGCGGATTACCCGCAAAAGTGCTGAAGTTCATAATGTAGGGCGAGTGTTCATACCCGGTGGGTCCTAGAGGCAGAATTTGCCAAAGCTTCTGACCACTTCGCGCCAGAAAATCCACGAATTCATAGGCAGATTGTCCCAGGTCGCCAATGCCAAACTGTCCGGGAAGACAGGTGGGATGGAGCAATACACCGCTAGCACGTTGAAAAGTCACAATAATTCCTGCCTATGGGATGTCTTAGGTTATGTTAGTTTTCTGAGGATTTAATCAGACTCAATCTAGAGAGATAAAACTCTAGAATAGAGCCGCAAAAATAGAAGCTTGATGTAGCTAATTTGACATCAGAATTACTTCGTACGGATCGACAGCATTCTATGAGAAATTTAGCTCTCAGTCTGCGGATTTAGCTGGGGCAAGAGGTGGGCAAAATGGTTCACTCATCTGATTACACAGATTAGATCTGATTACACAAATTAGATTGGTGCGATCGCATGAATGAATCAAACCCATTGCAGATCCAAGCTAAACCGATATGATTTCCATCCTATTTATAAATCTTGCTTGATAAGGATACGTCAGCAACACATCACAAATTTACGAAGATAAAGTAAAGGTTCTCCCTAATTCCGAGTTTATTCGGATTTATCTTCCTAAAATCAATATGAGGAAGTGCATTCGACACTACAAAATAGGTCGAATTGAGTCAGGATTTACGGGTATGAATTTACTCCAACTTCATATCCGCAATTTCAGAACAGCCCTTACTTTTAGCCTTCAGGACATCTCTTAAGAGTTAACTCTGCGCATCTTGCTAAAGCGCAAATAGAGTCGTTCGGCTCATCAGCTTAACGAATACGTTCGCCTATTTATGAATAGGTAGAACCATTTGAGTGAGGTAACTCACTCATAATAGAGCTATCTTTCTGTAAAGCTTAGATCCACTCCCACGCTTCTCAATCCCCGTGCGACTCGCATGATTGAGACAAAAACCTTGCACCCCTGGAATCTGAACGACACCATGCAAAAGCCAATCTTGAACGATGATCCTCTCTGGTTCAAAGACGCAATTATTTACGAAGTCCCTGTCAAAGCCTTTGCAGACAGCGATGCTGACGGTATTGGAGACTTCCGAGGGCTTACCGAAAAGCTAGATTATATTCAAGATTTGGGCGTTACCGCGATCTGGATTCTGCCCTTCTTTCCCTCACCGCTCAAAGATGATGGCTACGACATCGCAGATTACATTACCGTCAATCCCATCTATGGCAATCTCGAAGACTTTCACACCTTCCTAGATGCTGCCCACCAGCGCGGCATTCGCGTCATTATCGAGCTAATTGTCAACCACACTTCCGATCAGCATCCCTGGTTTCAGCGGGCACGCAAGGCGCTTCCTGGCAGCAGCGATCGTGAATTTTACGTCTGGAGTGACAATCCCGAAACCTACAAGGGTGTCCGGATCATCTTCAAGGATTTTGAAACCTCTAACTGGACTTGGGACCCAGTCGCGCAAGCCTACTACTGGCACCGCTTTTACTCCCATCAGCCCGACCTCAACTACGAACATCCTGAGCTGCAAAAAGCCATTTTTGATGTCGTTGACTTCTGGCTAGAGATGGGCGTAGACGGTCTGCGCATGGATGCCGTGCCCTACCTGTATGAGTTAGAAGGCACCAACTGCGAAAACCTGCCCCGTACCCACGTCTTTCTCAAGCAGCTCCGCGCCCATGTGGACAGTAAATTCCCTAACCGAATGCTGCTGGCTGAAGCCAATCAGTGGCCCGAAGATGCCGCCGCCTACTATGGCGAGGGTGATGAATGCCACATGAATTTCCACTTTCCGCTGATGCCGCGCCTGTTTATGTCGCTGCAAATGGAGGACAGCTTTCCGCTGATCGATATTATTCAGCAGACTCCGCAGATTCCTGACAACTGCCAGTGGGCGCTGTTTTTGCGCAACCACGACGAGCTGACCCTAGAAATGGTGAGCGACGAAGACCGAGACTATATGTATCGTGTCTATGCCCAAGATCCTCAGGCGAGAATTAACCTAGGCATCCGCCGCCGTCTGGCTCCGCTGCTGGGCAACAACCGCCGCCGCATTGAGCTGCTAAACAGCCTCTTGCTTTCTCTGCCCGGAACGCCTGTCCTGTACTACGGCGATGAGATTGGCATGGGCGACAACTTCTACTTGGGCGATCGCAACGGCGTTCGGACTCCGATGCAGTGGAGTGCCGATCGCAATGCCGGGTTTAGCCGCGCCAATCCCCAGAAGCTGTTTTTGCCGACGATCGTTGACCCTGAGTATCACCATGAAACGGTGAACGTGGAGGCACAGCGAGCCAATCCTAACTCTCTCTGGTGGTGGATGAAGCGACTGATCGGCATTCGCAGCCGCTACCAGGCATTTGGGCGCGGCACCTTCGAGCTGCTCTATCCCGAAAACCGCAAGGTGCTGACTTTCATTCGCACCTATGAGGGAGAACATATTTTGGTGGTGGCGAACCTCTCGCGGTTTGTGCAGGCAGTCGAGCTAGACCTGTCGGCATTCAAGGGCGCAACCCCCATCGAGATCTTCGGACGTACCGTTTTTCCAGCGATCGGTGATGCCCCTTACTTCCTCAGCATTGGACCTCACGCTTTCTACTGGTTCACGCTGCAACAGCAGCCGAGTGTATTGAGTGCCAGCACACCGCGATCGCTCCCCACTGTCGGGGTAAACGGCAACTGGCAGGATGTCTACAGCCGCGCTGAATCCAGAAAAGCCTTAGAAGCGCTGTTGCCCGATTATTTGATGGGCTGTCGCTGGTATAGTAGCCAGGGCAGAACCATCCAAACGGCTCACATTTTAGATGCCATTGCAGTCGAGCCAGCCTTGCAAGAAAATAGCCGTTCTAAGAAAGAGAAGGTGGCGAAAGAAGAGTTTAGCCCAGTTATTCCCAATGCCTACGACATTGTGTTGGTTAGGGTAGACTACACCGAGGGCATTCATGACACTTTTGTGCTGCCGCTTGCCTATGCTGAGGGCAGCGATGGCACAGCTCAGGGCGAGACTTCGATCGCCTATCTACAAGGCAAAAACCATGCAGGTATCTTGTTTGACGCGCTAGCTGACAAAGAGTTTTTGGCAATTCCTCTGGATGCGATCGCCCATAAGCTCCGGTTCAAAGGCAGTTTAGGGGAAATTACCGCGACTCAAACCGAGATCTTCCAGCAGCTCTGGGTCGAGCAGGCGGCTCAGGCGGCTCAACCTTCGACAACGCTTGCCTCTAGTGCCCCCTCAACCTCTCTCGAACCGCACCTGCTCCGCGACGAATACAGCAATGCTTTGACCGTGTATGGCGATCGCTTTTTCCTCAAGCTATTCCGTCGCGTCGAGGAATGCGTCAACTCTGACTTAGAGATTGGGCACTTCCTT
>CASBQM010000388.1 GCA_949127645.1 Synechococcales cyanobacterium PMM_0036 | reverse complement strand
GCCTTGAAGACATTCTTCTGAATGTACTGCAGTTGGTTGGACGTGTGGGGGATGCTGCCGGGCGCGGGTAGGAAGGGCGGGAATACCGCTTACTGGTTTCTTTGCCACTTCAATGTCAGCGTTCACTGGAACAAGCCCGATCGCTAGCTTTGCCATCACTGCCAAAACTGCTTTAGCTGACTTAGGTGGGACGCTGAGGACTACTGGTGGTGAAGCGACGACCATTCTGAAGTCTATTTATACTCGGCTCATCTTGGTGTCTAGGGGGATATTTATAGTTTCAAGATCTATCTTATTTTCCCCGCTGGGGTTATTTATTGCTTCTTTATTGATCTTTAACACCATACTGGAAAAGATCTCGCCTGGATTCAACCTGATTGGGAAATCTTTGGGGATATTGGTCGCTCCATTTGGTTTCTTGTTCGGGCTAGTCAAGGGCTTAACAAAAGCATTATTAGAGCTTTTTGGGATTGCATCTAGTGGAGCGCTTGCGCCTATTGTCCCTGTCATAGAGACGATAACTAACGCGATCGGGGAAGCGATCAAGATGTTTTCCCAATTTTCTGATGCAGGAGAAAAGATTGGGTATGACATGGGGAATGTCATAAATAATGCATTAAAGGGCATAAGTCGGAGAATCACAGGCTTTTGGGAGATGACCTTATCTAAGCTATCAGAAGTGGTCAAGCCAATACAAGAAATAATTGCAGCTTTTTCCCAGTTTTCTGATGCAGGGCAAGCCATTGGCGTTGAGATGGGGGATATAGTAAGAAACGCACTGACGAACGTAAGCCGGATAGTTACTGGTTTTTGGGATTTAACTTTATCCAAGATCTTACAAATCGTTAAACCTTTTACGGACATAATCAATAAGATTGGGCAAGCGTTAGTTTCTGGGCTAGCTGAAAACTCTCCTGGTCCTACTTTTCAGATCAGAGAGAAATGGGACATGACTATTGCTTACTTACTAGAACTGATCAGAAGGTTTAAAGATCGAGTCTTCAGTATTGGCTCTACCATCCAAAAGATCTTTTCTTCTTTCCCTTCTTTGACCATCCCGATTCAGCTCGGTAGTTTAAGCATGGTATTGGGGTCATTCGCTGCAATCAGAAATAAAGTGTCTGATTCATTAAGAGGGATTAATCCGTGGGGTGCGCCACCTCCCGCAAAAGAAGAGAGTTCTAATGTTACCTCCCCAATTGAAAAGCAAATTGTCAAGCCTTCTCCCACAACAGTGCCTACTGTGGCTGAAGCCCCAAAGATGCAAACTCAGGACTTAGACAAAACCTTAGATACCTCTACAACAAAAATACAAGGGGCATTTGTGGCGATCGGGAGTTTCATCGCAAAGATGTGGCAGTCAGCCATAGATGCGATGCAGTCTTCTTTAATGAGCCTGGTGGGTACAGTCAAAAACATTGGCGATGGCATAAAAAGAGTGTTTGCTGGTATAGCCTTCCAAATAGGGACTACCTGGCTATCGATTGTTGATCTTATCAGCACTTCTTTAAATAAAGCCGTAAGCGCGATAGATCAAGTAAATGCTTCTTTAAAGGACTCTTTATTAGGTACAGCGTCCAGAATCCAGCAAGCATGGCAAAATACAGCAACATATATTGGTAACTCTTTATCGACACTAGGTGCCTTTGGTCAAGGTGTAACGGATACTTTTTCTTTCATAGGTTGGACTTTTACTTCATTAGCGCGACCAGTCATAGCTCTTGGCAAGATTTTATTCCAAAGCCTGGGTGTGATTTTAAGGGCTTTGCTAGTCGTAGCCACCTTTGCCTCAGCAGGCATTCCATCTGCAATAGGGCTAATTGGAACTGCATTTAAAGGGCTATTTTTTGCGATGGTGTCGGTCAATAATATGCTTGTAAAAGTTATTCTTTTAATGGTGGAGATTGGCACTAAAGTCATCCCTATAGTGATCTCTGGCTACAAGCATTTGCTGGAAATCGCACAAACAGTAAATGCTGCATTCTTAGGCTTTGGGGAGGTTAGTCCAGAACAGCAGCAAGAAGCCAGAATAAAGACTATCAATGCTATGGCGCAAGGGCTACTTAAAGTGTTAGATATCATAAAAATTGGTATCAATATATCTAAGAAGCTGGCTGCATGGGAAGCCCACATGGTTCATTCAGCTATAGACAATCTTGACTTTTTATCTTTTACTCTACTGACGCTGTCTTCTTTGCCAATGACAATGGTGAATATGTTGGAGAAGTCAGCGCATGAAGTTATCCCAGAATTGGTCTTATTTACAACCAAAGGCATTCCTACTGCTTTAACAAAAATACTTCCTGGAGCGATGGCTTTAGCCATATCGACTGGGACAATAAAAGGGTTTGAAAAAGGGTTCAGTGACGGCCTAGATTCTGTTCCATCTACACTTCATTCTTTTGTAGACGATATATACAATATTCTTTCTGAAGAATTAAAAAAAAGCATAAACAGCCAATTAAGCCAAGGGCTTACCCAAGTAACATCAACACTTTTAGGGGGACAAGATATACACATTAACTTTGATCTTGACGAAGGGTATCAGGCAATCAACAGATTTATTGATGGACCATTAACAGGTTTCATTGACTATTTGCATGAAGTTGGAGATTTATCCAAGGAGATAGGTCATGGTATAGCAAACATTATTGCCCCACTGATTTTGTTTAAGATACCAATTATTCCCTTCCCGCCTATCATTCCTTTCTTTACAACAATACTGCCTATGGAGAAAGCTATATTTTCTGATCTAGCACATTCACCTGCTTTAGCAGAGATAACAAAATTTATCACTTTTACCATACTACCAGCGATGTTGCAGACGATATGGGCAATATACAATGCTAGTAATTTACTTACGAGAATTTTTATTTTCAGCCCGATAACAGCCGTAATTCACGAAATAAGCGATCGGACTCTTCAACTTATTAAAGTACTCACACCGACAGTTCCCCTTGTAACGCAGTTAAAGATGGCAATTGGTAGTTTAAGTAAAACAGGAAAAGAACTGGTTGTTGGATTCTTGAGCAAGGCAACTGGGTTAATTGCGGAACTTCTTTATCAAATACCTTATATTGGTCCGGCGCTATCAAAAACATTCCTTAATACGGTGTTAGTTTCCATAAAAGCGCTGAATGGCTTGTTTGACTTTTTGTCTGCGGCAATGCTCAAATACGGAGGTCTTGTTGTGCATGCCGTCATGGATGTTTTAAATGATCTACAAGGTCTAGTGCCCAGATTTGGCGAAATATTTACCGGAATCGTACAAGGGATAGCGTATTCTATTGAAACTGGCTTGAACCCTTTATTTAATTTACTCCCATTACTTAACCCAATAAAGCTGTTGGGAGTCTACATGACTACTGGAGGCTTCAGTAAAATATTTAAGCCAGGACTCTTCATAAACAGAATTAACCCCTTTGATTTGTTATTTGGTGACTTTAGCGCTGCGGAGTATTTTGAGCCTAAGCTTGATGCGGCTGGCAAGGTCATAGCTAGGGAAAGTTTATTATTGAATCCATTCAAGTTCTTGTTCGGCAGCTTTGCTATAGCTAGACAAGGCTTACTGTATGGGTTGAAATTTATAGCTAGAGATGCTTTGGATACGGCATTCCCGATGGATGTAGTGAAGAAGAAACAAACTGAGATGGCTCAGATTTGGGCTAGTCCGTTAGACAGAAAGAAATTAGGACGGCTTGACTCTCTAGTGCCCCTCGGAGATATAGAAAAGAATTTACCTGACTATTTTAAGTTTTTACCATCTTTAGCTAAGGGCTTAATGATGGTGTCTCCTTTGGTACAAATAATCAGCCGGGGGGCAATGTCTACCTTGTTTTGGTATAACTTGTTAAAACCGCTCAATAACGAGATTTTGACCATGATCGGAAATACCAAGCTTCTGGGCATGAGTCTTAAGTATATAGAATACATTCTCCGGGCTATGCGGTTCGTCTTTGTTGATTTGTTAGAAACTTTCTTCCTTGGGTTTGTAGTCAACATCCCCAGCTACATAAAAGTAACGGTAAAGATTTTTGATGTTTTAGGCGTAGCTACCAATGTTTTTATTCATGAAATTGCCGGAATCAGTATTTTAGCTGCTAATGCTTTTAAGATCGTCCTAAATATGATCGATCTTGTTGCGATCGGAGTTGTAGGTGCAGTTGACGTTATTTTGAGAGCAACTAGGATAGTCTCGATATTTTTAAGGCGCAAAACTAAAGAATATGGAGACGATATTGTAGCTTTAATGCATGGCAACATTATCCCATTACTGTCTAGTCTGGCAAACGATACTTTTGGAAACATAGGCAGACTACTAAAAAATACAATCGGAAGGGTTCTTAATGCTCTCAAAGACTTCTTGATTAAGTTTACTCTGGACTTCTTTGGTGAAATATATTTACTCGTCACCCAGTTCGGAACTGAGATAGAAAGGCTCAAGAACTTTATCCACGATATATTGACGGCACCCTTAAATGCAGTAGTGAATTTCTTCAACAAGGTTTCTGCTCAGATCATGGACATAGTCCATCTCTTGCAGCTAGATAAACTCGCTATGGTTTTAAAAGAGGTATGGCCAGAGCTGGTGGTCGTGGGTGCGGTCTTGCTCAGAATATTTGGAATAATTACCAACACCCAGCTAGCGATCGCAGGGATAGTCGGAACCATTGCTTTTTTGATTAATGAATATCAGACTGGATTTGCAAACCTGGACGCTATCATTGACGCTTTAGTACATCCTATAAAGATCATAGACAATGTACTCAAGGGAATGGTCGCTTTCTTGAATGTCTCCATACCGCCCGGAATGGCAGATTTTATCGCGGGTATAGCAGAGCAGTTCATAAAGTCTTTACCGTTAATCGTTGCTGTCATCGGTATCGTGGCGTTGCTGATTAAGAGAGATATCGGTGGCGCTTTTGATATGGTGGTTGAGGCAGTTCAACGAATGATTGGCGTTGTAATGCAGTCAGTGAATGCCTTTATGCGAGTGAAAGATGCTATCCATGAAGTGGTTCAAAGCGCTCCTGTTCAAGTTCATGTTGGTGCTGTGGCTCACCGCATCAGAAGAGAAAGGCAGCTTGGACCGATACCTCTACCCAATCCTTTCGCTTATAGCCAAGATCCACAGACTCAGGGG
>CASBQM010000387.1 GCA_949127645.1 Synechococcales cyanobacterium PMM_0036 | reverse complement strand
CTCTAAGTTTGAATTTGCGTCGTCAGATTTTTGTGGCGGTCTGTGATGATCTGCTTCTGCGCGATCGCTTAGCGGCTCAACTTCATACCGAACTGGCAAAATCTAAAGCTGAGCCTCGTCGCTACCCCCGCCTTGTCAGCCTCAATCTTAATTTGAACGATCCTAATCCCATTGTTCAAATTGCCCAGTGGATGGCGCAATCTCCTGCACCCAGAAGCGGATGGCAGACGGGAACCATGCCAGCCTTCCAGATTTTGGGCACAGAGAAGCTGACTCGGCAACCTGCCGCCATGCAGCGGCTGTTTTTCACGCACCTCCAAAGCATTGAATACAATCTACCGCTGCTGGAGTCAAGCGTGATTCTGTGGCTGACTCAGCCCTGGTTTAGGGCGTTGCCGCAGTCGGCTCCAGAGTTTTGGCGCTGTCGGACAGGCGTATTTGAGTTTATTGGCGATCCGACTCCCGTCATGGCGACGCTGCCTGAACGGATTGGGGTACTGCCGTCCTCGGTGGCGATCGCTCCTACCAGCAGCACTTCTTCCGCCTCTGCAATTTCTACAGCCCCCACAGCTTCCCCAAAAGCTTCACCTACCGCAGTTTCCCCAACCGATCGAGCAACAGATGAAGTCGTAGAGACGATCGCTGAAAATCCGTGGGAGCTTCTGGCAGATGATCTGGACTCAGCGCATCTATTTGAGCCTCTCGCAGAGCCTACTCTAGAAAGCGCGGATCTGTCGTTAGATCAGATCGCAAGTGCCGACGCAGAATCCACGAGCATTACCAATCTTGCGACAACCCTTCCTGCCAAGCTGCAATCAGAAGATCTCCAGAATCTACCGCTGATTCAGCAAATAGAGTATTTACATGAGCAGCAGGCTCCAGCAGAGCAGCTAGCGGAGGCATACTGTGCGCTGGGCAATCTTTACCGCGATCGCGTTGAGCAGGGCAACGGCACGCCCGAAGATATGGCGATCGCCATTCAGATCTACGAGCAGGGATTACAGTACTTGCCGGAGCAGGAGCCGCTCTGGGTCGATATCCTCAACGATGTCGGCAACCTCTACTGGATGCTGTCGCGCACCATGGCTTCTACAGAGGAAGCGCTACCCTATCTGCAACGCGGACTGCAAGCCTACCAGTTTGCCCTGACCAAAATTAGTCCGAATCAGCTTCAGACTTATCCTATGGTGCAAAACAACCTGGGAGCCGCCTATGCAGATCTGGCGCGGTATCGAGACCCTGCGGATAGCTTGAGGCGATCGGTTGAAGCTTATCTGCAAGCTTTACGCTACCGTACGCCCACGACTGACCCAATCCGCTATGCCTCTACGCAAAACAACCTGGGGACTACCTACTGGAATCTGGCACAGCACCAGCAGCCAGACGAGAATCTGAAGCAAGCGATCGTCGCCTACTCGGAAGCCCTGCGGTTCTACGATCCTGCCGAGGAGCCATTTAACTACGCCATGATTCAAAACAATCTGGGCACGGCGTACTGGAATCTAGCGCAGTATGAGCGTCCTAAAGACTGGCTATCGCTATCGTTAGCTGCCTACCGCACGGCGCTGAAATACCGGACGATCGAGGCTGCGCCCGCCGCCTTTGCCGCCACACAAAACAACCTGGGTACTGCTTTTTGGCATATGGCAAACCAGATTGATGAGGTCGAGACACGACTGGGCTATTTGCAGGAGGCGATCGCTGCCTATGAATCTGCGCTCAAAGCTGTAGATTGGGTCGAGCGTCACGCGGATGCCATAACGCTCAACTTTGATCATGTTGCTACTCAGAACAATTTGGGGTTGGCGCACTATCAAATTGCTACCGACACTCAGGCACGGCTTAATACCGAGCAGCAGTCGATGCATTTAAGTGCTGCTCTGACTCACCATGTGATTGCCCTACAGGCTTGGTCACAAAAGCCTGAGCTACGGCAGACGGCTATGAGTCGGGTAGTTGAGACGCTTCGGGCTTTTTATAACCAGTTGGGGCTAACGGGGCAAAACCGCGCGCTGTCTATGGTGCCGGGACAGCTTTTGCCGGAGATTTTGCCGAAGCTGTGAGCGCTAAACCCGAAACCCTAGAACCGAAACCAGGTGTTAACAATTTCAGGTGAAAACAGTCCAAACCAGGCAAGGTTTTGGCTGTAGTAGGCAGAGTCCCCGTCCCAGAAGCCTTTTTGGTAAGTGGGTAAGAGCTTTTGCTGCCGAATTTGTTCAGCCGTAGTCCGATCGATCTGGCTAAATGCCGCGTAGAGCATGGCGTACTGCGCCGTAGATTCGTAGCTGACGATCGCCCCTCCCTTTAGATCAAGCTGGGCGGGGATGGATTTTTGCGATCGCCATTTTTCCTGCAAGGGTCGGAGAGACTGTCGCAGGTATTCCTGGGCGCGCGGTTCGTTAAACCAGGCGGCGTCTAATGACACTCGCCACCAGACGCGATAAGCATCGTATCCATAGATGCTTTTCAGCTTTTCTTCTTGGCTCGATCGCAAGTCGCCTGAGGTGATGTCTAGCAAAATCCAGTCGCTAGGCAACCCGACTTCGGAAAGCTTTGCCGACTGATTTAGCACGCGATAGCTGCTGTCTACTAAAGTCATCCAGTCATGGTTAGGGTCAGCCTGGGCAAAGAGCCGAAAAGCGTAAGGCGCTAGATAGGAAGGGTTGAGATAAACGCGATCGGGCTGGGGTTGAAAGAGGTCTTTGGCTCCTGGCAAGAAGTAGCGTTGCGATCGGCTCTCAAGGGTTGCTAAAGCCCACAAGTCTTGCAATTTGCTACGGGCTAATTCCAGATATTCAGGTCGGTTCCAGCGGCGCGAAGCTAAAATTAGGGCGGTTGTGGCATCGAGGTCGGCATCGCTAGCAAAGTTGGGGTCGATCGCGCCCCAGGTGCCCGTGTCGTTTTTGCCCCATTTCCAGAGCCAGAGGCGATCGCTACGGCTGCCGTCTGCTTTTTTGCGTTGCAGGTTGTTTTCGCCCCAGGTTAAGACGCGATCGAAGGTGTCCCGATCGTCCATTAGCACGGATCGCAGCATGGCGTAGGCTTGCCCTTCGGAGGTGGAGCGATCGTCTGTTTCACGGTCAATCACTCGACCGTCGCCCTGAATAAATCGCTGTCGGTAGGCT
>CASBQM010000386.1 GCA_949127645.1 Synechococcales cyanobacterium PMM_0036 | reverse complement strand
GCTCCAGATTGAGTCGCTCGAACACCCTGAGTCGCTTGAACACCCTGAGTCGCTTGAACACCCTGAGTCGCTTGAACACCCTGAGTCGTGCTGGCTGGCAAAAACATTGACCACTTTGCCATGGCGTTAGGCGGGTGAATGGTTGGCAATTCGCCACCCGCTTCTGTTGCCCAGAGTTGAACAATGCCATTGGCACTGAGCGCTACATAGGTGCCATCTGGGCTAAACTCAGCCGATTCTAGTACTCCCTTACTCTGCATTGTGCCGACTTGCTGCCCGGTTTGGGTATTCCACAAGTAAACCTGCTCTGAAGACGGTTCAGGAGAACCTTTCGTGATGATGAACTGACCATCGGGACTAAATTGCAGCAGCGAATTTGCTAGTGAATCTGCCGTTGCAGAATGCGGGGTTGGAATTAGCTCCGCTTGCCTTTGACCTGTCTGAAGATTCCAAAGCCAGGTGTATTGGGGGCTGGCGATCGCCAACATACTCTCATCTGGGCTAAATTGCAGTTGGGTAAGGATCTGCGGGCTAGAGTTTGGGAGGTGAACAGGCGTGAAAGTTTGGCGGAGTTGACCCGTAGCGTTCCACAGCCTAACTCTGCCGTCGGCACTCGCAGTGGCAATATGACCACTGGGGCTAAATCTGGCGCAGGTAATGGGACTAGAAAGCATGAGGGGCGCTAGAGCCTGAATTTTCAACTGCTGCATCGGGTTAGCCGTGAGTCGCCAGAGCTGCACTGTGCTGGCTGATGCGGTACTAGTTGATGTATTGCTGGCTGATGTAGCGCTAGATAATGTAGCGCTGCCCGATACAGCCTGAGTCAACGCTGCCAACAGCAGTTGTCCATCGGGGCTAAATTGCAGACTCACAATGTCGCTAGATTGAGGTAGACGAGCTTGCAGTTGTCCGGTATCAGCTCGCCAGAGTGAAATGGAGCGATCGCCCTGTGTTGCAATCCACTTGCCATCGGGGCTAAACATGACCTGGCTCACCGGAGCTAGACTCGTCAGTTGCAGCACCGCCCCGGTTTCTACCGACCAAATTTTGACTAATGGCGAGTCTTGAGCGATCGCTGCCACCTGTCTTCCATCTGGACTAAAGGCGATCGCCTTAATGCCCATTCTATCGTCGCCTCTTTTGTTGCTATCTGTCTTGTTGCTATCTGTCTTACCGCTGTTTGCCTCACTATTGACTGGCTCCAACCATGAGAGCGTTTTAGTAGGTTTTAAGTGGCTATTCAAAATGGTCTGAGCATCGATCGCCCAGAGGCGCAGCGTGCCATCGGCTCCTGCGGTTGCTAAGTGATGGCGATCGGGACTGAAGGCAAGCTGATGCACGGCTCCTTCATGCCCCTTTAGCTCAAGTTGAAGGCGTAGATCCTGTAGTGCTGCACGTAAGCTCGATTGAGTTTCGTAATTGGCATCGCTAGACTCTGCCGCCAAACGGCTAACTAGCAGTGCCGTCATCGGATCGCTGGAACCATCTTGCAGAATGGTTTGAGCGATCGCAGCTCGTTCTCGGGAAGTCGCAAGCTGAATCTGGTGATCTTTTTCTGCTTGGGAATGAACTGTGCCGCGATACTGATTCAGCACGGCTGCCAAAGTGATCAGCAAAACCGTAGGTACCGCAATTTGCAACTGCCGTGACTCCCTTCTGGCGCGGCGAATTTCAGAGTGGCTTGCGGCAATATACCGCTGCGCTAGCGCCGATAGCTCAAGAGGATAAGTGCGCTGAAAATCTTCGGCATCTCTGAGCCGCAATCCGTTCATCAAAAACTCTCCCGATGGCTGTCTGGCGATGTCCCACTCCTGAGCTGCCTGCTCAATTCGTCGCACTCGGCGCAGCATTTCTCGGTTCTCTTCTAGCCAGTTTCGGAGCAGCCCCCAGTTGCGAATCAGAGCTTCATGGATGACATCGACCACTTCTCCGGTTGATTGCTTGTCTAAGACCAGAGAGCCACCGATCGCCGTAGAGCCGATTTGCTCCTGTCCTTCTGGCGATCGCCGTCCTCCTTCATAGCTCGTGACGACCAGCTTCGCAGCCACCATCTTTTCTAAGACCTGCTCTACGAGTGCAGCCGGAAAGACTGAGCTGACTAATTCAGTTTTCATTACCCGACGGCGGGTATCCTCTGTTCCTTCACCGAGCTGCGTCAATGCCAGGAAGATCCGTTTGGCGATCGCCTGTTCTTCTGAGGTGAGCTGAGAAAATACCTCAGTTGCGCGTTTTTGCAGCGTTCCGCGCATTCCGCCTAGCTCTTGATAGGCATCTAGCGTGAGTCGAGCTACGCCACCTTCCGAGCCGCTACGACGGTTCCAGAGTTCCAATAAAGTATATTGCAGCAGCGGCAGTTCTCCAGGCGCGCCAATAATATCTAGCATCATGTTGTAAACTAGGCTAGGCTCACAGACCAGCCCGATCTTTTGGGCAGGCTTAAGAATCGTCGCCTTAATTTGCTCATACTTCAGCGGATTAACGACCACCTGATGATGCTCAATTTTGTGAGCTAAGCTTTCGTAGAGCGCACACTTAGATTGAAAGTCAGCTCTTAAGGCGATCGCCACGCTGAGACCGCTATCGGCTGCTTCTAATGCCCCCATTAAGCAGCTAAAAAACTGTTGACGCTCTTGCTCGGCACGGGAGCCTTTAGATAGGGTGAAAACTTCCTCAAACTGGTCAACGATTAGCAGCATTCGAGGGCGACTTGCCGCCGATCTAGTGCTTGCCCCCAATGCACTACTTGCTGATGTGTCTGACATGGGCAAGCTAGCCTGCACAAGCTGAGCGAGACCCCTACCCCCATCCTCTAAAAAAGTCTCGGCACGTCGAAGTTGCTCAGCTCGCTCTAAATTGCCCAAATTAGGATCAATAAAAGCGCCAGCCAAACTTTTGAGAGGATGTTCGCCTGGAGTCAGGAACTTGATCCGCCACTGGAGCGGCGCACGTTGTTTTAAGGTGGCAACCAATCCTGCCTGCACCAAAGAAGATTTGCCGATGCCTGATGCCCCGACGATCGCCACAAAGCGATCGCTCTGAAGTTTGTCTACCAACTCTGCCGTCAGCTCTTCTCGCCCAAAAAAGTATTCGCTGTGGGTCTCGTCAAAGCATTCTAGACCGCGATAGGGGCAAATGGCGTTAGATTTGGCGGCTTTGGGGGCGATCGGCTGTCCGCCCACACCGCGCGTCAAGATGATTTCGCTGCCGGAGCTTTCAAATAGGGGCTGCTGAATTTCGCTCTTGAGTTTGTGGCTAACCCAATCCGTTAAGGAGTGGCTGGTAACGGTTCCCGACTCTACCCGGCTTGGATCTAGCCCGGTGAGAATGGCTTGCGTGAAGATGCTGTAAGGACTTTCTAGCGATTCATAAGCTGTTTCATATTCGCGGGAGGCAGCCATAAACAGGCGATCGGTACCGGGACGTGCGCCCGGATCGGCCTCTAGGAAGTGCAGAAATTCACCGCTGTGACAACAGTCTAAAATGACGATGCGCTGACGCACAGGGCTTTCTTGCAGCAGCCGCCGCAGCCAAAATAGAGACAGTCCGTAAATGCCTTTATCAGGATTGGAATCGCTCAGCGCTAGATAGCCTTCCTGAATGCCTGCCTCACGCTGAATGCCATGCCCAGAGAAATAGAACAGAGCCGTGTGGGGAATGGTATTGCCTTTGGGCTTAAACAAATTAATCAGCGAAGACTCTAACTCACGTAGCGTAATAGCCGTTTTTTGACCCACCTGAGGCTTGCCTGCCTGAATCACCTCTGGCAAACGATGAACCCTGAATTCTCCGTAGGTATGAAGCTGTTGGGCGATCGCCTCTGCATCGCTTGCAGGGGCTTGCAAGCCAGACATGAATTTGTAGGTATTAATTCCAACAGCTAGAGCGTCCCGTGACATCGATACACCTCATCCAAAGCCATTTGATGCTTGTAAATTTTTAAACTTGAGATCACGAGAGTGCAAAGCCTACTCGATAGAAAAATTTGTAGTAAATAAGCAGAGACTATAAATCTTGTCGGTTTAGCTATCTCTTGACCAGCTTAAAAAATGCGATCGGACTATTTAAAAGCTCTTCGTTCGTTTGAATATGAGATCAGGTGAATATAGCTTACTATTTAGCCATAGCAAGCTTTTCAAGAAAAATATTCTCATTTAATTCGAGAAAATTTAATGCGTGTGTAAGCTTAGCTTTAACTAAGAAATAGAGAAATTTGCAATTAACTGCTCTCCAGAATTAGTGGAAGTTGAAAGATATTAGTCATTTTCACTGCCTTTTAATTATCTATTTAGCTCGCTTCATTTAGCCCAATAAGCTATTTATGTTTCGAGATGAATTTTTAACACTATCCATTCAATTTTTAATTCACCCTGTTCCGAGAAAAGGAGCAGATGAACTTATTTTCTCGAAGTAAATCTTTGAATTACTTCATCATGTTAAATCGAAGATATCTAAAAACAAGACCGTTGTCCAAGGGGGTGACGACCCTCATTTGTAATAGATTCTATTTCTTAAAAATGGCTTTGCAGCTAATTTTAATTAGCGTTTTAATGCGAATAGAATCTAATCCGTCACAATGTGTAGACTCCTTGTAAAGTCGAGTATTTTCATAGGAAGCCGCTCTAGAAACTGGGCGACCAATCAAGCATCTTCCTAAAATCTCATCATGACTCCGTAGATATTCTGAGTCATTAATTAGCAGTAGAAATAAATTATGAATTTGCAGTGAGCCTATGTAAAGTTACTATAAAGTTGCACACAAGCTCAAGCCGAACTTCCAGAGAAATTGGCTGCTAGATCCCACAAATCGTGACGAACTACGAAGAAAGTCAGAGCTTAAATGCGTTTGATTAAGATCTGATGACCCGCGCTTTGCAGAAGATCAGTAAACTCCACGGGCGCAACTTAGAATGGTAGCACAGTGATACCAAATCTTTGATATTTTTGTAAAGTCAGTGAATATACGAGGAAAATGTGGGAGCTTTCCATCAGAATTTTATTTGTGCGATCGTTCAATAGGCGTAGAAAATAGCGCAATGCAATGGATTGACTAAATGCATTCCATTGCATTGAATTTAGTATAAGTTTATTCTTGCGAAGTGTATTACGAACCCGAGGGACTCTACCCAGATTAGAAAAACCCTCGATAGAATAGGATTTAGTTGTTTGAAGACCAATTGTTCTGGTCAGGCGTATCAATCGAAACTATTTACGGACAGCTCCAAGGTCTAAAGCCCAACCAGCTCAAGCAGTTGCAGCGGCTCTATCATCAGCGTTTACCGGGCGATTGCCTGACAACGACTGAATTTGCGCAGCGCCTTGCTGCCGTTAGCACTGAAATCGCTCAACCTCTCTGTACCTATATCAATCGTCGGGGGCAGGTGATTCGAGTTGGGGTGGGAACGGTACGGCAGACGCAAATTCCGCCTTCAGAATTGCCTCGATATGGAGCCGAGCGGCTAAGCGGCATTCGGTGCGTTGCTACGCAGCTCAAGATGGAGGCTCCCAGCGAATCTACTTTGACAGCAATGGCGCTCCAGAGACTTGATGCGCTAGTGATGCTGACCCTCTCCGGAGGAGGATTTGAGCGGCGAGGTGGGGGCGCAACTGGGTATGTTAAAGAGGCGTATCTAGCGCATCTTGTGCCCCATCCAGAGGCACATTGGACTGTTTCTCCCTCTCTCAGCCTTGATGTGCTGGCGCAGCAGGATTTTCTGGCTTTAACAGAAGGCTTAGAAGAAGAGTTTCGCCGAGAATTTGTGGCGCAGCAGGTGGACGTTGGCTGCGATCGCGTCCTCTTAGTAGGGTTAATGACCGATCGCACGAGCAGCCAGCGCTTCCAAGACGGGCTGACCGAAGTGACGCGACTGGTAGAAACGGCGGGAGGTGAAGTATTGCAGGTCTTACGGCAAAAACGCTCTCAGCCTCATCCTCAAACCGTGGTGGGCGAGGGCAAGGTGCAAGAAATTGCATTATCTGCTCAAACGATAGGCGCAAACTTAATTGTGTTTGACCGAGACCTGTCTCCGTCTCAGGTGCGGAATCTAGAGCTGCAAATTGGCGTTCGGGTAGTCGATCGCACGGAGGTAATTCTGGACATTTTTGCGCAACGGGCGCAGTCAGGAGCCGGAAAACTTCAGGTAGAGCTAGCGCAGTTGGAATATGCCCTGCCGCGTTTGTCGGGTCGAGGGCGATCGATGTCACGGCAGGGGGGAGGAATTGGCACGCGAGGGCCGGGTGAAACCAAGCTAGAAACTGAGCGTCGCGCCATTCAGCGCCGTATCACCCGCCTTCAGCAGGAGGTGAATCAACTTCAGGCACACCGATCGCGGATGCGACAGCAGCGGCAGCATCAGGAAGTGCCCTCGATCGCCATTGTGGGCTATACCAATGCCGGAAAATCGACGCTAATGAATGCCCTGACTAATGCGGAAGTTTACATCGCCGATCAGCTCTTTGCCACCCTTGACCCAACGACCCGGCGGCTCAAGATTACGGATGCTAAAACCCAGGAGGGAATTGGCATCATTCTCACCGATACGGTGGGCTTCATTCACGATTTGCCGCCTTCGCTAGTGGATGCTTTCCGCGCCACGCTAGAGGAAGTCACAGAAGCCGATGCCCTGCTACACGTCGTGGATTTGTCTCATCCTGCTTGGCAAAGCCAAATCCGATCAGTGATGAAAATCCTTTCAGAAATGCCGATTACTCCAGGTCCGGCTCTGCTAGCATTCAATAAAATTGATCAGGTTGATAGCGATACGCTGGCGTTTGCTCAAGAGGAATTTCCTCAAGCGATCTTTATCTCTGCCGGAGAAAGATTGGGGCTAGAAACATTGCGTCAGAGATTAGTAGGCTTGATTGATTATGCGATCGTCCCTCGTTAATGTTTCTCAATCTTGAGGCATTTTCAGCGTTTGGGGCACTTTTATCGCCAGCGTTAAAGCTCTAGCCGCCATAAAGCTAGACAGCGCCAGCCACAGCAGATGGCTGCTATGAAAATACCAGGCGACGATCGCCACAGGCGCAAAGCCTACCAAAGTCGCAATCAGCGTTGACTGCCGCAAAGTTTGCCCTTGGGTTAAACCCAAAAAATAGCCGTCGAGCATATAGGCGATCGAGCCAAATCCCAAAACGGGGAGCAGCCAGGGAACGTATGTCGGGAAGCGATCGAGAATATCGCTGTGGTTAGTGAGCAGGCTAAACAGCGGCGTGGGGAACAGGAGGAAAGCGATCGCAAATAGCAATCCTAAGCTCAAAGATGCCCCTCCAGAGACGCGCAGCAGTTGTGTCAGATCTAGAGCAGTGCCTTGACCGCGAAATGCTTGACCGCGAAACACCCCAGCTGAACTTTCGGTAGCAAATGCCAGCCCGTCGATGAAATAAGAAGCTAGCCCCACGACCTGCAACAGCGCGGCATTAGTTGAAAGAGTAAGGGTTCCTAATCCAGAGCTGAGGTTCATAAAAACGGCAAAGGTAGAAATCAGCGCAAAGGTGCGAATTAGAATTTCTCTATTGAGCAAAAAAGCTGACTTCAGTGCCGGAAGATCCCAGATCTGAGAGGCAAGCGATCGGTATTGTCTCCATCCTATCGATCGCCAAGCTAGAAAAAGTCCCGCTAGCAGCATCAGGTATTGACTGGTCGCTGTCGCCCAACCTGCCCCAGCGCTTTCCCAGCCCAGCCGCAGAATCAGCAGGTAGTCCAGCAGCACATTGGCACCATTGGCAATGATGGACAGCAGCAACACCTTACCGCTCTGCTCTCGCCCCAAAAACCAGCCGATTAGCACATAGTTGATCAGCGTGGCGGGCGCAGCCCAGATCAGCGCATCAAAATAGGCTTTGCCGGAGTCTGTAACTTCAGGTGCGGCATTCATCAAGGCAAAGCCCAGAGAACGCAACGGCACTTGCAGCAGCAGAATCAGAATGCCGATCGCCAATGCCAGCAGTCCGTTTCTTAGCCCGATTAACAGAATGGTATTGCGATCGCCTCGCCCGACCGCCTGAGCCGTCATGCCCGTGGTCGCCATGCGGAGAAACCCAAACGTCCAGTAAATGTAGTTGAATAGAACGGTTGCCAGCGCCACGCCCGCAAAGTGCCGAATTTCGCTGAGATGTCCCAGAAAGGCGGTATCCACTAGACCCGCCAGGGGCACCATCAGGTTTGAGATTATATTGACGATCGCCAGACGGAAGAAATGACGATAAAACCCAGGTTGTCGAAAAGCGAACAAAGCAGCACCTTTAGCAAAATTTCTTTTACCGGATAGAGTAAAGCCAAATGCAGCAAAGGGGAAATTATGTACGTTTTGATTGGAGGCGCGGGGTTAATTGGCTTAAATCTGGCGCAAAATTTGCTGAACATGGGACATATTATTGCCCTGATAGACATTGATGCGATCGCCTGTCGCTATGCCCGTGAGCAGCTAGGCGTAATGGCATTTGAGGGTAGCGCCGTTAGCACCAATGTATTAATCGAGGCGGGAGTTCGCAAAGCCGATGCGGTGGTGGCGGTTCTACACGACGATGCCCTAAACTTGGCGATGGTGGCACTGGCAAAGCACTATGGCGTACCTCGGATTCTAGTGAGGATGAGCCACCGCGACTTCGAGCAGCCTTACCGCATTGCCGGAGCAACTTCGATTATTTGCACGACCGACCTGGTGGTTTCAACTCTGACGAATGCGATCGAATATCCGCAGGTCGAGTCGATGATGCACTTTGAACAAGATCAAATCGAGGTGCTGAAACTGCCGATTCCGGCAACCTCTCAGATTGTTGGTCGTAGCCTTGCCGCTATTGCCCAAGATGAGTGCTTTCCTCAAGGTTCACTGATCATTGGCTATCAGGCTCATCCCCATGAGGATTTAATTATTCCCAATGGCAGCACGGTCATTGAAGCAGAATCTACCGTGCTAATGGTGGCAAAGCCAGGAATGCTACATGAAATGATCGACTTTATTCAAGAATGTTCGCAGACGCAATAGAGCAAGCCTCAATAAAAAACGGGAGAGCTTTTGCTCTCCCGATCTTCAATGACTAATCTATCTAGTAGGTTTCAACGTGCCAGCGCTCTTTGATCGATCGCTGATACTCCTTCCAAACCACGCCTTCTTTGGCAGCAGCGGCAGTCATTGCTGCATCAATTCCATCTTCCATGCCCTTCAGACCGCAAATGTAGGTATGCGTCTTCTCTTCTTTGACCAAAGCCCAAATCTCGTCAGCGTGTTCGGCAACGCGATCCTGGATGTACATTCTGCCGCCTTCAGGATTTTTCTGTTCGCGGCTGATAGCGTAGGTTAACCGGAAATTATCCGGATACTTAGACTGGATTTCCTCCATCTCTTCCTTATAGAGGATATTGGGAGTCGTTGGAATGCCAAAGATTAGCCAGGACAACCCTTTGAACTCATACTCAGGGTTAGCCGCTTTTTCGGCATCCTTGAACTGCCGCCACAGGTAGGTGCGGAAAGGCGCAATCCCGGTTCCCGTTGCCATCATGATGATGTTGGCTTCTGGGTCGTCAGGCAGCAGCATCTCTTTGCCCACTGGACCCGTGATCTTGACCTCATCTCCAGGCTGTACCTTGTTCAGGTAGGTGGAGCAGGTGCCGTAAACCATTTCTCCCGTTTCGGGGTGCTTGTACTCAAGCTGACGAACGCACAGAGAAATGGTCTTGTCGTCTACGTCATCGCCGTGACGGGTAGAGGCGATCGAATATAGCCTCAGCTTGTTTGGCTTGCCCTTGTCATCAGTTCCAGCCGGAATGATGCCAATACTTTGCCCTTCCAGATATCTCAGGTCGCCACCCGAAATATCAAACTTGATATGGCGTACGGTGCCAATTCCGCCTTCAGCTACTAGCTCATCGTTGGAAATTACCTTACTAACATAGGGACTGCTCGGACGGTAGATATTCACAGGAATATCTGCCTTAGCTGACTTTTCCTTAGCTTGGGTCATAGGTTTAGTTGCTTCTGCTGGCTGGGTTTGCTGGGTTTCTGCGTGAGTTGTTGTGTCAGAGGAAACCTTACCGTTTGCCGCGCTTTCATAGGGGCGAATACTGACAATCCTGGCACCCATACGAGTAAGACGCTGCATCTCCTGATTCATCCGAGAGTAGGGGACTGTCATAAAGACACTGCCACTCTTACGGATGGGATACCCCATTTTGTCAGTCTCATCATTTTTGCGTAAACCCTCTATTTCGTAAACGAAAAGACGGCTACCAAATGCTGTGTTACCACCCGTTGCGCTTGGATTGTACATTGTGATTCAATATTCTCCTAACCCGTATTAAGTCTGCGCGCTAGCCACGCACCATTTCTACAATATCCAGACCTGAACCTGCTGGACTAAACCTGCCAAAAAGCGATCGATTTAAGTCCGAAAGTTAGACCTAGCCTGTATAGTAGCGTAGCATTAGCGAGGCATTCCTCAGACACACATTCCTCAGACACAATTGGGGTAGAAAGATGCGAGAGTCGAAAGAGTTTGATTCTGCCCTATGCACTACCATACTGGTCAGCTCATACGCGAGACTGTAAATCTGGAGGCATTTTTATATTGGTTTCAGACTTTGCTCAAGAAGTGTGCTTGAGCGAACCCAATACCCTCTAGCATGGGGATAGCTAACGAACGAGCGGGGATCACGTCTAGCGATGGATTAGCCTTGTGGTGGTGATCCCATTTTGGTAGAATTCAGGGCATCAGGTATTACTTAATACTTATTAGGATCAGCTAATTTGCATCTAAATCGTAGCTTGACAGAGTTCACGATCTGCTTCAGTCTGGCTGTTCCGAGTTTAAGATACCCCATTGCTTAAGGTGGCAGATTTTTAATTTGCTGGAAATTTTTAGACTTCATTTGTCCTATCTTTATTTTGTATTTAGAGGAAGCTCATGACCATTAAGCCAGATCGTGTGGTACTGATTGGTGTTGCCGGAGATTCGGGATGCGGCAAATCCACCTTTCTTCGTCGCTTGGCAGATTTGTTTGGCGAGGAACTCATGACTGTGATCTGCCTTGACGACTACCACAGTCTGGATCGCAAGGGGCGCAAAGAGGCAGGCGTAACGGCTCTTAACCCCAAGGCAAATAATTTTGATCGGATGTATGAGCAGGTAAAAGCGCTCAAAGATGGTCAGGAAATCATGAAGCCCATCTACAACCATGAGACGGGCATGATTGACCCTCCAGAGCGGATTGTACCCACACCGATCGTGGTGATTGAAGGGCTGCATCCCATGTATGACGAGCGAGTGCGATCGCTGATTGATTTTGGGGTCTACCTCGACATTGACGATGAGGTGAAAATTGCCTGGAAAATCCAGCGAGACATGGCAGAGCGCGGGCACACCTACGAAGACGTATTGGCGGCAATTAATGCTCGTCGTCCTGACTTCAGCGCCTACATTGATCCCCAGAAGCAATATGCCGACATGGTGATTCAAGTGTTGCCGACGCTGCTGATCCCCAACGACACCAAGCGTGAAGTGCTGCGGGTTCGCATGATTCAAAAAGATGGCGTAGAGGGCATGGAGCCAGTCTACCTGTTTGACGAAGGCTCGACGATCGACTGGATTCCTTGCGGTCGTAAGCTCACCTGCTCCTATCCCGGCATCAGGATGCACTATGGACCCGACGAATACTTCGGTCACAGCGTTTCGATTCTGGAGGTTGACGGTCAGTTCGATCGCCTAGAGGAAATGATCTACCTCGAAAGCCACCTCAGCAACACCTCAACCCAGTTTTACGGCGAAATGACGGAGCTATTGCTTCAGCACAGAGAGTATCCTGGTTCCACCAACGGTACGGGGCTGTTTCAAGTGCTGGTGGGGCTAAAGATGCGAGCAACCTACGAGCGGCTCATGGGTACAGAAGCCAAGCTAGTAGCCAAGGCTGTGAATAACTAGCTGTAAGTTCTGACTATAAATTCAGTCTGGCTATAATTCGGAATAGAGAGAGGTTCCCAGATGCGCGATCGCCTGGGAATTTTTTTGCCCCTATCGCTACACTGAACCTACCCTGTCTAGATCAACCTGCGCTCATTGATGAAGCTCACTGGGAAAGTGGTTCGATCGTCACCCAGGGAAAATCAATCAAGCTGATTGTGGAAGTCGTCAGCACGAATGCAGTCCCAAGCAACCGACTACCGTCTGTAGCTTAATGGACGGAGAGTATGAAACGCAGCGATTTCAGGGGAGCGATCGCATCTTTTTCCCCACATTTCCAGGCTTAGGTCTGACGGTAGATCAGGTTTTCGCGCGATGATGAAGGGAGTCATCGTGATTCAGTTATTTTGTTATGATCCATGGGCTTCTTTGGTTTCCTCTATTAGCAGTATTTATCTGGCTGGCTTGGGCAGGTCGCAGCGAATATCAAAAGCTGGAGGCTTACCGCGTTTGGGCAGAGCCATTTGATCATGCTAAATATGATGTTTACGCGGTTCTGGGGCAGAAGGGCAGCGATATTACCTGGGGAAAGCCCGATCGCCAATCTCCCAAAAATCTGCAAACTTTCTCGCTGAAGCAGGTGCAAAATATTAGCGTAGTGGGCGATCGCCCTATCGATCTAGAAAATCCGCCTGTCAAGGCTGGAAAAGTTGCCATAGCTTTCAAACTTGCCGAAGAGGAAATCAAAATTCCCTTTACGGGTTTGCCCATGGCGATCGACTGGGCAAAACATTTGCAGCAAGACTGGCAGAATCTTCAGGCAGATACAGTTAATATCTGAGTCGCAAAATCAGGCAAGGAGGTTTTTATGGAAAAGTTGACGCATTATCCCATGGTGATCGGGGGCGATCTGGTACACACAGGCAGCGAGGACTTGATTGATCCGGCGACGGGTAAAGTCTTTGCGACCGTGGCGCTGGGGACTGTAGAAGATGTCGATCGCGCCGTTGCAGCAGCGAAGCAGGCACAGAAAAGCTGGGCGGCTATGTCCTATGGCGAACGCAGCGCCGCACTAATGAAGCTAGCTGATGCTTTAGAGGCACATAGCGAAGATCTCGCAAAGCTGGAAAGCCAGAATGCCGGAAAGCCAATGAAGCTAGCTATAGGCGGCGATATTCCGTTTGCGATCGATAACTTGCGCTATTTTGCCTCCGTCGTCCGGCGTCCTGAAGGCGCTGCATCGGGTGAATATGTCGGCGGCTACACCAGCATGATTCGACGAGAGGCGATCGGCGTAGTCGGAGCCATCACCCCCTGGAACTACCCCTTCATGATGGCAATCTGGAAGCTGGCTCCGGCGCTGGCAGCAGGCAATGCCGTGGTGATTAAACCCGCGCCCAATACGCCCATTACGACGATCGAGTTAGCCAAAATTGCCCTAGAATGCGGCTTTCCTGCCGGATTGATCAACGTCGTCACCGGAGGTGCAGCCGTAGGTGAAGCCCTCTGTACCCATGCCGATATCCGCATGATCAGCTTCACAGGCAGCACCCGCACAGGTAAGCGCGTTGCCGAGCTAGCCAGTCCGCGCGTTAAGCGTGTCACCTTAGAGCTAGGGGGTAAGGCTCCCTTCGTGGTCTTCGCCGATGCGGATATTGAGGCGGCGGCGAGAGGCGCAATTCCGGCAGCGTTCATGAATACCGGACAAGACTGCACGGCAGCAACTCGGATTTACGTGCAAAACGAGGTCTTTGACCAGTTCTTGAATCGCTTTGTAGAGTTGACGCGATCGCTCAAAGTCGGCAACCCCTCTGCGGAAGACACAGATCTGGGTCCGCTGACCAGCGACACACAGCGGCTCAAAGTCCATGGCTTCGTAGAAGAAGCACGGCAGCAAGGCATCAAAGTGGCGACGGGCGGCACTCTGCCTGAAGGCGAAGGTTACTTCTACCCGCCCACGATTTTGGTGGAAGCCTCCCAATCGGCGAGCTGCGTCCAGGACGAGATTTTTGGTCCCGTGATTGTGGTCAATCGCTTCTCAGACGAAGCCGAAGCCATTCATCTCGCTAATGACGTGCCCTACGGTCTGGCAGGTAGCGTCTGGACGCTCAACGTACAGCGGGCGATGCGGATGGCGGCGGCTTTGGAGTGCGGCACCGTCTGGATTAATGACCATTTGCCGATCGCTAGCGAAATGCCCCACGGCGGCTTCAAGCAAAGCGGCATCGGCAAGGATATGTCTTACTACGCGCTAGAAGAATATACGATCGTCAAGCACGTCATGTTCGATATTACGGGCGATCAGAAGAAGGCATGGCACGCCGTGGTTTTTGATGACTAGGACTTTGCTGGATAACAAACAATTTTGGATTTTGGATTGAATCTAAAATCCAAAATAAACCTGCGGTTTTTGGAGGCTGAAAGATGGCTGTAACAGTCCGTCTTTTGACGGTTCATGATTATCACCGGATGGCTGAAGCTGGGATCTTTCACCCAGAGGAGCGGGTTGAACTGTTGGCGGGGCAACTTATCCAAATGGCGGCAAAAGGAACGGCACATAGCGTTGCCAACACGCGAACCCGGCGTTTAATCGAAGATCGTTTGGGCGATCGCGCCTTAATTCGGGTACAAGAGCCGATTCAGCTTGATGGTTACTCTGAGCCAGAACCCGACATTGCGATCGTCATTACCTGTCCTCTGGAATATACAGATCACCATCCCGTTGCTGCCGAGGTTTTGCTGATCATCGAAATTGCCGATTCGAGCTTTAGGCTAGATTGTGGGGTGAAGGCAACCGCCTACGCCAAGTCAGGCATTGCGGACTATTGGGTGCTGGATGTGCGCGATCGCAAACTCCATGTGTTTCGTTCTCCCAACGCTGAGGGATACCAAAGCGAATGGGTTCTAGCGGAAGCCATGACTATTGCACCCCTTGCGTTTCCAGATTGTGTGGTTTCAGTAGGAGAAATGTTGCAACCTGCAATGTAGGAAGCGATTGCTCTTCTTTTGCCGAATATCGTGATCAAAAAAGAGAGACTTTAGGCGATTCGCCTATGTCGCCTTTGAAAAAACTTAGGGGCGAATTGGGGCTATCTCAGGAAGAATTTGCCAGACAGATTGGCACATCTGGCCGCACAATTAGCCGCTGGGAAGCTAGAGATAGCATTCCCACGCTTACGATCGCCGAAATGAAAGCGATCGATCGCTTCCTTCGCTCTAACGGAAAAACACTTGAGGATTTGCCCGATCGATTTGCCGCTCTTGAATAAGCGCCTAAAACCCCCAAATGCTTATGTTGCGATCGTGCCTTTTCAGGATGCCCTCGTCTCAAGAGATGCTAACGCTTACCAATTCCGCCAGCCGCCCTGCGCTTGTACTGGGTTCAGACTTTGGCGCTGCATCAACTTCTGATAGTCCTGCGTACCCGACCACCGATCGATCTCCAAAGCCCGCAGCACCGGAACCGGATGGGTCAACTGAGACGATCGCGCTTGCTTCAACATATTGCCTAACTCAGTGCTGTCAAGGGCTTCGTAAGAACGCGCCTGATCTAGAAAAGCATCTAAGTTAAGCTGAGGAGCTAGCGAGGGAGAGCCGCCAGTCAGCTTCATCAGCACCGAAGCCACGACACGCGAATCTTGGGCAACCAGCAGGGCAGCGCGATCGCAGGTAAATTCGGCACAGCGCACCCATTGCAAAATCTGGGTCTGCAAATTTTGGGTCAGCAAGCCGCCAAACGGCAAAATCTGTCCTGCGGCAAGCACCACCAAGTTCGCCAGGGTCAAATAAACGCTGTGTTCACATTTCAGGTGTCCTAACTCATGGGCAAGCACCGCCTGAATTTCTTCGGGAGTCAGCATCTCAATCAGCGAAGTGTGCATGACGATGAAGGGCTGCTTGCCGCGCATGGCAAAGGTATAGGCGTTAGGCGAAGGATTTTGCTTAACGTAAAGCTGAGGCGGCTCCAGATCCAAAATCTTGCAGGCTTCCAACAATAGGTCATGCAGATGAGGCAACTGCTGCTCACCCACCAAAATGCTGGAGGCGATATTCTCGACATAAAAAACTTGCTCTGCCAGAGGAGCTAGGAGCGATCGCAACAACAAATCCAAACCCGGCAACTGCCGCAAGCTCTGAGTAGCCTGCAAATCTAACGGGTGACGAAACTGGTCTGATTTCAGACCCACAAGCGCAGTTTTGGGTAAAGACATGGTTGGGAGTCAGGGGTGAGGAAGCAGACGAGAATCAAGGCTTTAGAACATTCTAGCGATACGACTCAAATCAGCGGCGGTTTATAACCTCGAACTTATCGCCAGCACATTGCCAGCTTAGTGGTGCAGAAAACTTTTCCAAGTCTCAGATGAGATTGTAGATAGGGCAGATGAACTACCTTGAAACCCTTAAACACGTTGCTTCAAGTAATCCTCCACTCAAATAAACTTAGGATTACCCAAGTTACGGCTTCAATGAGAATCCTTAGATATCAAGAGTTTCAGAAGTTTTCTGTACCACTAAGCATTGCCAGCCCGGTGCATTTGATTTGAATTGTTAGCCTGTTGGTTTCACATTCTTAGCATTGCTTTCAATTACTTTCCAATCAACACTTTCTAGCACAGCATCTAAAACATCCGATAGATTGCAACGCTGCTCATAAGCAATGCGCCTTAGAATGTCGTGATGTTCTGGCAAGACATATACAGGCTTTCTCTGTGTTTGCGCCATTTAAAGTTTAGTAATGAACTTACCTCCCTAATGTACCATAGCTAAACAGATAGGTTGACAAGCAGCTAATTAGCTGCTTTAATAAGCACATGAAAAAGACATTTATAGATTTGTTCTCTGGCGCAGGCGGAATGTCTTGCGGATTAGAAATGGCTGGCTGGCTGGGCTTGCTAGGAATTGACCACGATCAAGCCGCAATCGAGACTTTTAAGCATAATCATCAACAGGCTCAGGCGATCGCTGACGATATTTGCGAAATATCAGTTAAGCAGATTCAAGCAAGTATCAATTATAAAAAAGTTGACTTAATCTGTGGTGGACCGCCTTGTCAGGGCTTTTCTACGATTGGACAAAATAATCATCAAGATGAACGGAATTTTTTGTTTTTTGAGTTTCTTAGAATTGTCGAAGCCTTAGAACCTGATTACATTATCGTGGAAAATGTAACGGGACTTTTATCAAAGAGAAATGAGAATGTTTTAAAGGAAATAATTAAGAGCTTCTCAAGTTTGGGCTATACCATTGATGTCAAAGTATTGTCAGCGCATCATTATGGCGTTCCAGAGAAAAGAAGACGGACAATATTTTTAGGTAATCGATTTGGTGTTAAAAATATTTATCCAGATAAAATCTTCAAAGATTCAGAACAAGATGAACATGATTTACCTCTGCCAAGAAACGTAGGATGGGCTTTTGATAACTTATTAAAATCATCCAATGGTGAGATCCTAAATCATGATATAAATCGCTCTCAAATTGCAAATGATTTGGAAAGAGAACGAATTAGTCATATGCCTGAAGGAAAAAGCGTAAGATATGAAAAAGATCAGTTGGCATATTTACCGAAAAACCTCTGGTTTAATATTGATTGGAAAACTATTCATGAAGAGAGATTTAGAGAAGCGAAATTAAATAGACTTGATCGCCAAAATTGTGCAAATACAATTAATACCAGTCGAACAACTTACTATCATCCAATTGAAAATCGTTATTTAACCGCTAGAGAAGCAGCAGCAATTCAATCTTTCCCACCTGATTATTTTTTTTGTGGGACACTAACTCAACAGTGGCGGCAAATTGGTAATGCGGTTCCACCTCTTCTCGCCAAAGCCCTTGGTGAATCTATACTGTGTTTGGATTCGCTTAAAAATAATATGGAAGAAACTCAGTCGATCGAAGATATTCAGACCATTAGAGCTAAGGCATTCTCCTATAAAGAACACACCCTTAAAGAGTCTAAACAATCTGATAAATCTAGATCTACTCAGCTTGCATTATTTTGAGTAGCAAATTAAACTATAGTGGAAATTTGCGCCCATCTTTTTCTTCGATATCAAGATGAGACTTTTGAAGGTTTCCGTTCTTGTTTACTCTTAGAACTGCATAGAACCCATACTTATAGACTGGATAGCTATTGATTGTTTTAGCTCTCAACCTCAGCTTCATTTTACAATCAAATCGTGGTGTACCTAATGAAAGAATATCCTTTTTGAGATGGTAAAACCCATATCCTCCAACCTGGATATAGTGGCAATTTTTACCGCCATAAAAGTCATACAGAGTATTTATACTGATTTCCACCTTGTCTTCAAAAGCTCTTTGGTCTTGATGTTTCTGTTGAGTCGTTATTTCATCTCTAGGGATACAATATCGATTAGGAATAAATTGTTTACCGTTGATAATATTTAGAACTCCGACAGACGTATAAAACGATGTTACGGAGTCATCAACACACCAACTCCAAATTCCATTGTCCCACCTCAACATTTTTTGCCCGTAATCAGCCTCAAGATTAAGCTTGACCTCTAGATGGCATTCTTGAAAATTGTAAAGAAATTTTATATCCGGCGACCTTCCTGCCCCGCCTCTAGTTGAATTTAAAACTAATAATCCTTTTGCATTTAGCAAATCGAAAATATTTTGCTCATAGTTATCGCCCTTGTTATATCCCATGATTTTTTCGTAATAAATAAAGTGCTATTAGACTGCATGAGATCAATGATTTTCGCATCGCTATGATCACGGTTTTCCATTGTGGGCAAGGGAGAGTGGACAAAAACTTATCACCTTCCTACTCATCATTCCCCATTTCCCTCAATAAACCGAGCATGATTCACTATGATGGAGGGAGAAGAATTTAATCGAGTTGCGGAGTCATGACTGCTCAAATCCTGGTTGAGAAAAAGAAGTTAGCCAAGCCACCCTTAGAGATGCACTATTTGGGCGATCGCGTTTTACGTCAGCCTGCCAAGCGGATTGCAAAAGTGGATGATGAGATTCGTCTACTGGCAAAGCAAATGCTGCAAACCATGTATAGCGAGGATGGTATTGGCTTAGCAGCGCCTCAAGTGGGGATTCACAAGCAGCTTTTGGTAGTGGACTGCGAACCTGATCAACCCACCCATCCGCCGCTAGTTTTGATCAATCCTGTAATCACTCGATCCAGCCATCAAACCTGTGTGGCGCAAGAGGGTTGCCTCAGCATTCCCAACGTGTTTCTCGACGTGACCCGTCCAGAAGAAATTGATGTGTCCTACAAAGACGAACAGGGCAGACCCCGAAAGCTGACGGCAAAAGACCTGTTGGCACGTGTGATTCAGCATGAAATGGATCATTTGAATGGGGTGATGTTTGTCGATCGCGTCAACAATAGCCTAGCGCGCAATCAAGAGCTAGCCAAACATGGCTTTGCCGCCGATGCCGTTAAGCCCGTATAGACGCAAATTGAGCGGCGCAAATTGAGCAAGCTTTTGTCTTTTATCTTGTAAAATCTACAGGTCTTGCAATCAATTTAGCGGTTAAAAGGTAGGATTACGAGTGACTCCCAAAAGCGGTGTGTTGTTGGCTGGTTCTTGTGTTGCGGCGATCGCGGCAGTTGGCTCCATCTTTGAGCTGTCTTCTGGAACCCCTCAGTGGGGAACCTTAGTGACAGGCGTTATTTTGGCGCTGGCTGTGCCTTTAACTGGAATTTTTTTCTATGCTGCTGTTCAAGACGCGAGAGCCAATCAGTAGTTTCGCGCTACGGCTCTGATGACCGGATCACCTCCCAAAGCAGCCTTCCTTCAGCAAATTTCTCTCAACGGGGCAGGAATTTTTGCTTCCTACCCGCTTCAAGCCGAAACGGCGATCGTGATTGGGCGCGATCCGCGTTGTCAAATTATTTTGGATTCTCAAATTCACGGTGGCGTATCGCGGCAGCACGCCAAAGTTTGCCTGTCTCCAGAGGGCTATTGGCAAGTCTGTGACTTGACCAGCGCTAACGGTACGTTTGTCAATGGGCAAAGGCTGCAAGGCTGTCGGTTGCTTCAGCAGGGCGATCGCATTACCCTGGCTCAAGACGTGCAGTTTGCGTTTGAGTTGGAGGCAGCGCCACCGCCTCTACCGGACATTAATTTGCCTCACGGCTCGTTTGCTGCTACCCACAGACCTAAAGCGATCGATAAAGCGATCGATCCATCCGAAGCGGTCACTTTTAGTCAGCTCTTTCCGATCGTTTCTACCGGACGCGACTTGACCCGTAAAGCCTACCTGATTCCAGGAGTGGTAACAGTTGCCTTCGTAGTGATGATGTTTATTTCGGTGGGCGATCCGCTGATGTTTAATCTGCTGCTGGCGATCTATATTGCTGGAGGCGCATACTACTTTATCTATCTCTTGTGCGGCAAGCACAAACCCTGGTGGCTGCTCGTCGGCACTGCCCTCACAACCGTTCTCATCGTAACTAGCCCGGTGCTAGATCTGTTCGTGTATTTCTTTCGGGAGTTTCTACCGGGAGAGATTTCTAAAGACAGCGCCTCTGAGAATTTTTTGATTCTGCTGGCGCGGATGTTCTTTGGGGCAGGCTTAATGGAGGAACTGCTCAAGGCGCTGCCCGTATTTATGGTTTACCTGTGGGGCACGATACTGCGATCGCCCCGACGAGAGCAAATCGGCGTTTGGGAGCCGCTAGATGGCATTTTGGTGGGGACTGCCTCTGCGGTGGGGTTTACGCTGTTGGAGACCCTAGGGCAATATGTCCCTGAAATTGTTAATTCTGTGTCGCTGCAGTCGGGAGAGGGCGCAGCTCTAGGGGTGCAGCTTCTCATTCCCCGCGTTCTCGGCTCTATTTTTGGACATATGGCCTACAGCGGCTACTTTGGCTATTTCATTGGTCTTAGTGTGTTGAAGCCACGCCGACGCTGGCGAATCCTGGGGGTAGGATATCTAACGGCGGCATCGCTTCACGCCCTCTGGAATGCCACCGGGCTGATTAATTTCTTTATTCTCGCGGTGATTGGGATTATGTCTTACGCATTTCTGGCGGCAGCAATTCTTAAAGCCAGAGCTTTGTCACCCAATCGATCGCAAAACTTTGCTACCCGGTTTTCCAAGTAGCGACGCTTTATTCTTGCTCAGTTGCAATATCGCTTGAAACCTGGTCGATCGCATATCGAGCTACTGCCAAACTCAAACGGGCTTGCTCAATGCTTGACAAATCTTGCCACTCGGCACAGCGCACCGATCGCAGCACCACTTCCAGGGCTTC
>CASBQM010000385.1 GCA_949127645.1 Synechococcales cyanobacterium PMM_0036 | reverse complement strand
CTTCAAAGTATTGAAATGCGAGGGAGGGGCTGAAGATTCAGCCCCTTTTTAGTGTCACAAATTGCCGCAATGCCTATTTGCCACGGTACCAGCGGGCAATCCGATCAGGAGATATGCCCAAAAAGTAGGCAATTATGGCTCCCTGATTCATCAGCGTCGTCTTGAATATGCCGAGCTTCTGCCAGCGCCTACCCGAGGTCAGCACAGGTGTAGAAACGATCGCAATTTTTCCCAGCTTTTGCAGCCGTCGCACTAGCTCAAAGTCTTCCATAATCGGCAGGTTGGCAAAGCCGCCGATCGCCCAAAACTGGCTCGCTTTCAGAAAAATTGCCTGATCGCCGTAGGGCAACTGGAGGAAGCGCGATCGCCACTGCACGCCTCGCTCAATCCACCGCAGTCCCGGCATGGCTCCAGCAATGTGCAGGGCAAAAGCTCCGGCGATCGCCCCGCTCTCCAAAGCCTGCACTACCAAAGCCGAAAACCCTGACGGGAGGCAGGTATCGGCATGGAGGAACAGCAGAATCTCTCCCGTGGCGATCGCTGCTCCTGCGTTCATTTGGTTGGCGCGTCCCGGCGTGGCGGAAATGATGTTGATGTGAGCCGAGTGCTGAGCAAGAGCCTCAGATAAGGCGATCGTGCTATCCTGACTGCCGCCGTCAACCACAATAATTTCGACTGCTTCTGGTTGCAGCATTTTGAGAACGCTTTCAATTGTCCCAGCTTCATTCAGCACGGGAATGATGACTGAGATCGTTGGCGATTTTTTCTTAGGCAGGGTTTGAGACCTCACAGCCTTTGCCTCTAGTACTGCTTCCCAGATGGGCAGATCCTCTGGGCGATCGATATCCGAGAGCGGCTCCAGAGTGGCAACTTTTAGCCCCAAAGATCGGGCAATGGCGATCGTTTGGGCAAAAACCCGCTCGGTACTCCAGGCAACGCCAACAAATAGCTCTGGAATCATCCGCCGCAAGCCGATCAGATAATAGCCGCCATCTGTGGCGGTGCCCAATACCAAATCGTGATCCTGCAATGCCTGAAACGCTTCTGCCATCAAAGCTGCATTTAGCCCAGGACAATCTGTGCCGATCGTCACCGCTGTCGCCGCACCCGTGGCAAAGGCAGAAGCGAAGGCCTGCGCCATGCGATCGCCCAAGTCTCCCGCCCCTTGAGGATTATATTGCCAACGTAAACCCAGCCAGTCTCGCATTAAGTGGCTTTCGTCTTCACTGCCCGCAAACCAAATCTCTACCGCTATGGGCGTGGTCAGCGTCAGAGACTCGACCTGCTCCAGCGTATGCTCAGTCATTTTCCGCTGAAGCTCGGCGGCAGGAACGGCTCCAAGGGCAGGAATTAAGCGCGTTTTGGTTTTTCCGGGTTGGGGATAGCGAGTGAAAATGATCAGGCGATCGCGCTTAATCACTTAGGTCAGCCTCAGTAAATTAGCCTTAAGAAACTAGCCTTAACAAACTACAGCAATTTTCAGGTCGAAGTTTGCCGCAACTGCTTGACTAAAAGCTGAATTCCCAATGCCACCAAGCCCACGGCTGCGATGGCGAAGATGGCGGTCGCTAGCGCACTCATTCCCATCACGAGCGTCCGCACGGCAATGGCAATGTTGGTGGCGGTCACATTGCCGCTGGGCAAAGGCTTGTTTGCAAATGCCCGAATGATAGATTGCGTCAAGGAATATAGCGCTGTAGCGAACCCACTTGCAATTAGCGCTCCTATAAAACAGCGTAGTGGCGTAGGGGGAACGGTTTGACTCTGAGATTCTTGACTCTGAGATTCTTGACTCTGAGATTTTTGATTCTGTTGCTGACCTTGAGCTTCAGTCTGTTCGTCTGAATTATCTGGAGTCAGATCTTGAGGAAGGGGAGTTGCCATTTTTTTGAAGCACGACCATCTTTTGGATTGTATCGCTTGGTTGAGTAGAACGAATCTATCCTGACAATGCATCTCGATCGCTGTATCGGAGATTAGCTTGCTAGATTCTGTGGTAGGTCGCCGCGTCTGCGATGGAATAAGCAATTACTGGGTAACTATAAAAACAGCCGATTGCCTAGTTTCAGCCATATGCGATTCTAGAACGATATCGCTTCTCCGATCGTTCGCTCTAGGCTTTGCACCTCGACGTTCTGGAATTATAGCTACCTAAACCTCTAATAATATTGTGAAATTTGGTGCGCTTTGATGAAGACTCAGTGTTTGTTTGCGCTAGCAGTGCAAAGACCAGGTGAAAATCTGTGGAATTACGCTGTGGGAAGCTACTCTTTTCCTTTAGGCTACTCTTTATGCCTATCGCTGGCTTATACGGTTCATTAGCTCGTGCCGTAGATTTAGCCTCGGTTCTCATCTCCTAAAAGATTCTTTTAGCGCTCTACCTGTCCCTGTCAATGCTGGCTATCGGTTAAGTTCGCTCATGCTAACGGTCTTGTCTCTTCTTCTGGCGCAGGTCATTACGAATGCGCCAATCCCTGCTTCTCCTGCACCCCAGATCCAAACGATCGCGCCTAATTCAGTGCCCAACTCAGCGCCCAGTCCGGTGCCTGATCGGATACCGGTATTAGAGCAAACGCCCATATTGCCCATGCCACCCCGTCAAATGGAGGTGGTGCGATCGCAAGATGTGCGCGCTCTGCCAGGTCATTTAGATACGGTTCCAGTTTTCAATAGCAACAGCCCTGAATCGATTCAGTCTGAAGGCATTTTGCTCTCGACTTTTCCGCCTGGGACGATGCAGGTGCCTTCTGCCCATCTCAATTACGCCTTCAATGGCTCTTTTGATCTGTTTGCCCACCATGTGGCTAAGGGGTTAAATGCTGATGATACGCGGACAATGTATGTGGGTGTCGTGGTCTATAACCCCGGCGATCAGCCCGTCACGTTAAACATTGTGCAAGCCGTTAGCTATCTAAGCCAGGATGCCCCCTTTGTAGATTTACCTGCCTATGTTGCCAATCCCTTGGGCACGGTGTTTGCGGGGCCTGGAAGCCGCACAACGACCGACATTCTACGAGGACAGCGCCAGCCCCAATGGCCGACACAGATTACAATTCCCCCTAAGCGAATCCAGCTTTTGCTGAATATGCCGATTCCGCTACGCCGATTAACGGTTCCGACAGACGGCACTTTACCCCCCGGGTATTTGATTCCGGGACCCAGTGTTGCCGCTGCAACCCCCTCTCCATTAGCGGCTCTCCTGGTCAATGCAGTAGGGAATAACCTTCCTGCACTTCCTGCGGTCAACCCGCCGTTGCCCTCTAGCAGACAAGATGTAGCAATTAACGGTCGTACTATCTTGATGCACCTATCGAGTAGTGCCCCTGTGTATCTGGCAAGTCTGGCAATGTATGCACCCAAGACGGCAAGTGGCGCTGAGCGAGTTCCCAGTCTGGCAGAGTGGGTCGATGTGCTGACAAAGGATGGTCTGGCAGGTCCGCGCGATCGCCCCCCCTCTTCACCGGATAGCCGTAGCTTTACCCGCTTCTTCTACGGTCGGGTCTCAGGAGTTTCTCAAGGTTCTCAGTGGGAAACAACTCCCACCGACAATCCTGATGTTGACTATCTCAGCATTCCACAGCCAGGGAAATCTATTTCCTACGTGATCAGCACAGTCGATCGCAACACGTTCGGCACGGGTCAAATTCAGAGTGCCCCGATGCTGGTGCGCTATCCTGACACAGCTTACCGGGCGCATGGCAACTACGGCGTACGCTATAACGTGACGCTGCCGCTATACAACAACACCGATTTGGCACAAAAAGTGGCAGTGATGCTGCAAACGCCTGTGCAAAGTGAGCAGGCTCAGAACGCGCTAAAATTTCGGGAGCCGCCTGATAATCTAGTCTTTTTTAGGGGCACGGTCAACCCTGCTTTCTCTATTTTGATAGCTTCCTTGATATAAGTT
>CASBQM010000384.1 GCA_949127645.1 Synechococcales cyanobacterium PMM_0036 | reverse complement strand
TGCCATCTGCATCAGGCTGAGCATCCCCTCCTGCATTCTCGCCCCGCCTGAAGCGCAGACAATAATTACGGGCGATCGCCGCTCGGTCGCTGCCTCAATCATCCGCGTCAGCTTTTCACCCACCACCGAACCCATGCTGCCGCCCATAAAGCGGAAATCCATTGCGCCTAGCCCCACCGGAAATCCGTCCATCTGACCTAGACCCACCTGAACAGCATCGACCAGACCCGTCTTATCTTGAGTATCTCGAAGGCGATCGCTATAGGCTTTGCGGTCTCGAAACTTGAGCGGGTCGGCTGGATGCAGTTCCAGAGCCAGAGGCTTCCAGGTGCCCGGATCAATCAACTGCCGAATCCGCTCATCGCTGTATACCCGCACATGGTGTCCACACTCTAGGCACACCATTTGGTTGGCTCGTAAATCTTTGGTGTAAGTCATGGCGCTGCACGAGGGACACTTGCTCCACAAGCCGTCGGCAATTTCACGATCGTGCTTTTCTTGGCTAACGGGACCTACTTTCCGTCGATTGGCAAACCAGTCGAATAAAGACATGCAACCTCTTAAGCGGGGAAATAATGGGTAGTAGATGCGGACTAAACCATTGCAACCCAGCGCGAAGAGACTCTTGCAATGATGATCCACGTCACATCCTGATCCTATCAGAGGGGGAGACTACCTCAAAAAAAATGCTGAAAAGCCGTAAAGGTTTCTCAGAAGAAAAATAGATTGGCTGTGCTTTTCATTTAGAATCACACATAGGCTTTTAGATTTACGGCTTTTAGATTTACAGCCTTAGATTTAAGCTTATGGACTGTTTGGGGAAACTAGGGTGGAAAAATTGGACTCGGCTCAGTTAGATCAACTGAAGGAAATCGGAATATATCTCCGCCAAGTTCGGCAAGAGCAGTCTAAGTCCTTGGAAGAGATTGCCACCAAAACCTGTATTCGGCTGCCATTGCTGCGAGCGATCGAGCTGGGACAGGATCAGGTTTTACCGGAACCTGTCTTTGTGCAGGGGTTTATTCGCCGCTATGCAGATGTGTTGGGGCTAGATGGCATCGGCATTTCTCGCACATTTCCAGTTCATTCACTTTTAATTGATAACGATCTAAAGGTCAAAAGTGATTCGGGTGCCGTTGCCTATGCTGCCCCGGTCATGGAGACTTTGGAAGAATCAAAGTATTCATTGCGTTCATCTAGAGAGTTCTCTGACCCGTCTGAGGGCTTCTGGCGATCGAAGGCTGCCTATGCGCTCTATGCAGCACTAGGGCTAGGAGCAATCGGTTATGTTGCCTATGCTTTCTCTAATTCTAATCAGTCGCCTAATCCTGCAATTTCTGAGTCTTCAGCTACACCGACTCAATCGCCCATATCTCGATCGCTCATCCCTCAATCGCCTAGCTCAAAGCCCTCCATATCGCCCTCTCCAATTTCGGCTCAATCGCCAGAAAAACCAGCCGTTGAGACGATTTCACAGGCGATCGCTTCACCTGTCAGCCCCACGGCTAGTTCATCACCTACAGACCCGAATGCACCTGTCAAGGTAGAGATGAAGCTTATCGATAAATCTTGGGTGCAGGTGATGGTGGATGGCGAGGTTCAATTTGAAGGCATGATGGCAGAAGGCACTCAGCGAAGCTGGTCGGCAAAGAAGACAATTACTGTGGTGGCAGGAAATGCAGGGGCTGTTTCAGTTCTTGCAAACGGTGGCACGGCAGTACCCATGGGTAGCCTCGGCGATGTGCAGGAAAAAACGTTTACCGCTAGCACAAGCCAGTGAATTTTCTCCGCGATTGATAATATGTCCGAGAGGCAGATGTCCGAGAGGCAGGGCGTAAGACTTTTGCGCGACCCTGCCTGTGTGGGCAATCAAGCAGACTGTATAGCTTCGTGGGCATAAATGCCGATGCTCAGAGCCAACTCTTGCAGCGGCATCTCTTGCAGGTCAACCATCGACGACGGGATGCTCATCAATTCTTCCAGCTCTCTCCAATTTGCCGAGAACGGATGTGCAGACAAACGGCAGGCATTCCAACTGCCCTGAACTGGCACATTAAGCTGGTTACACTGCCCTCCGCGCCGCCCTTCCGATCGATAGAATCGGCAGTTTCGACAAGAAGAGATGGAGCGATCGTCAGGTCTCATAAGAGGAGAGTGTAGGTGAAATTGTCTTCATCTCTATTCTCGTCTCACCGTTTTACTCATTTTTTTGAAATAAACAACTTCAAATCCATACCCACAAGGGATCGTAGTCACTATTTAAGCAAAACTATTATTTAGATTATCTTTAGACTTCAATTAATGTCCAGACCTATCAAATTAGCTGCTATTCACTATGTTTGATCAGTTTGAGAATTTTACGGATAACCCCCATGAAATGTACGGGGATCAGCCTATAAATGCCTGATTTTGACGATCGTCAGATTTTAAAATGCAGTTTTTGTGATCTTAAGAAGGGAAATGAATGTTGCTGCTAAATAGGCTTTAATTGACATACGTTAATTTACTTAATTTGGCAAATATTAGCTGAGAGCTGTATGTAGAAATACGGTTTCTTTTAAGAAATGTGGCATTTTGTTCTGATCTAGTTAAATTTAAATTCGCTAACTCAAAGAATGGATAACCTGATGCCTAACTCTGATTTATCTAGACTTGCAGTAAAACCTTTGCTTACAGTAGAAGAAGCTCACAAGATCCTGAAGCAATTTGAGTTTTT
>CASBQM010000383.1 GCA_949127645.1 Synechococcales cyanobacterium PMM_0036 | reverse complement strand
ATTCCGCCGCCCCCACCGATCGCTTCAGCAGCGGTGAACGCACCCTGTTTACCTATCGAGGAAACTTCGACCGCGATCGCGGCATCGCAGCCTTCGCCCAAGGCGACTACACCCAGGCAGCAACCGCCTTCGAGAAAGCCATCCGCAGCTCCCCCAACGACCCCGAACCGCAAATTTACCTCAACAACGCCCGCGCCCGCCAAGCTGGAAAGCCGCTAACCGTCGCCGTAGTTGTGCCGATCGACAACCAAGCCACCTCAGCCGAGGAAATTCTACGCGGCGTAGCCGATGCCCAAGCCCAGTTCAATGACGCAAGCGGAGCTAACAAACGTCTCCTAGAAGTCATGTTGGTGAACGATAGCAACGACCCCATGCAAGCCGCCGCCGTTGCTCAGCAATTAGCAAGTGATGCCAATGTCTTAGGCGTAATTGGGCACAATTCTAGCGACACCACTGCTAAAGCCCTGCCGATCTACGAGAGTGCCGGACTCGCCATGATCTCCCCTACCAGCACCAGCACCGTCCTTTCCGGCAAAACCTTTTTTCGCACCGTGCCCTCCGATCGGTTGGCAGGAGAAACCCTCGCCGATTATGTGATTAATAAGCTGAACATTAAACAGGTCGCCGTCTTCTACGATTCTGCCAGCAACTACAGCAATAGCATTCAGCAAGCCTTTACCGGGAAGTTCACCCAGCTAGGCGGACAGGTGCCCCAGCCGCCCGTCGATCTATCCAGCTCTACGCTAGACATCAAAAATTCTGTCACAGGCGCATCTGGGGCAGTCCGAGCCGCCCTACTGTTTCCCAGCACCAAAACCACCTCTGTAGCGATCGCCATTGCCCGCGAAAACGCCCAGCTTCCATCCGCTCAACAGATGAAGCTCCTGGGTGGCGATGCTCTCTATAACCCTGCCACCCTCACTGACGGGGGGGATGCCGTCAAAGGGCTAGTTCTAGCCGTGCCCTGGTATCCCCAAAACGCCTATGCCCAAACTGCGGCTCAGCGTTGGCTTGGTCAGGTAAGTTGGCGCACTGCCAGCAGCTTTGATGCCACAAAAGCTCTGACTACCGCCCTTGGCACCGCCACCGATCGCCCTAGCGTTTTGCAAGCCCTGCGATCGATTAATCTACCCGCCGACCAAACTGCCGGAGAGCCGCTGCAATTTACCGCAACGGGCGATCGCACTGAGAAACCGATCCTGGTGGAGGCTGCTTCCGGGAGCGCTGCCCCCCAAGGTGCGAAATTTGGATTTCAGGTAGTGCAGTAGCTCAGCCGATCGGTCTTTCAAGTCTCCTCCGCAATTTCAAACACCACTTTGAACTGCACGTTAGGGATCGATCGACTCAAGAACTTACAGCTTGTGTCTAGGGCACATTGCTGAGGATAATAAGCTTCATCCCTCCTTCTGTGATTCATGCCCCTCGACTGGAACGAAGCCAAATCCTACGAAGATATTCTCTACCACAAGGCTGATGGCATCGCCAAAATCACGATCAACCGTCCCCACAAGCGCAACGCCTTTCGCCCCAAGACCGTTGTTGAACTTTACGATGCCTTCATCAACGCCCGCGAAGATCCCCGGATTGGCGTAGTGCTGCTAACGGGAGCCGTTCATCCAGATGGCACTCACGCCTTTTGCTCCGGCGGCGATCAGAGCGTCCGGGGTCACGGGGGATATGTCGATGAAGCGGGTATGCCCAGGCTCAACGTACTGGATTTGCAAAAGCTGATTCGCTCTATGCCCAAGGTGATTATTGCGCTGGTGGCGGGTTACGCGATCGGCGGCGGTCATGTGCTGCATCTGCTGTGTGATTTGACGATCGCCGCTGACAACGCCATTTTCGGACAAACTGGCCCTAAAGTCGGCAGCTTTGATGGCGGCTTCGGCGCTAGCTATATGGCGCGAATCGTCGGGCAGAAAAAAGCGAGAGAAATTTGGTATCTCTGCCGCCAGTACAACGCGCAAGACGCTCTAGAGATGGGTCTGGTAAACTGCGTAGTGCCCGTTGACCAACTTGAAGCCGAAGGCATTCAGTGGGCACAGGAAATTTTAGAGAAAAGCCCGATCGCCATTCGTTGCCTCAAAGCCGCCTTTAATGCCGATTGCGATGGACAGGTGGGGCTACAGGAACTCGCCGGAAACGCCACAATGCTCTACTACATGACTGAAGAAGGGTCTGAAGGCAAACAGGCATTTCTGGAGAAGCGATCGCCCAATTTTCGCCAATATCCTTGGTTGCCTTAGCCAAGGATATTTTACCGACCCGCTCTCAACACCTGCTCAGCCGTCAGTCTTAATTCTGGGAAGGTGGGAGAGACAATGCTCTGATTGCCCCGAAGCTGCTGAATTTCATACTCTCCATCTACTAGCGTACAGATGGAGAGGGTGGGTTGTTTGGGCTTGCCAATATGTCGAGTACCGCCTAATCCTGCGTAGTCGGCAATCCAATATTCGGGAATACCTAAAACCGCATAGTCTTCAACCTTACGGGCATAATCATTTTGCCAGTTGCTACTCACAACTTCGGCAACAAATTTAATCGAACTCCCCAGCGTCAGAATCGACTGCTCAGACCAAAGCCGTTCTTGGGTCAGTTTATCTCGATCGACTACTGCAACATCAGGTCGAAATGCGGTCATACCCATGCTAGAGGGGCGCAAGAGTCCTCGCTGAAGGACAAACCAAGGTAAGCCCGTTCCGTCGATCTGCACACAGATCTTTGCAGTAATGAAGGCTGCGACCTCTTCATGGGCACCTGTAGGTTCCAAGTCAAACACCTCTCCATCGATCAGTTCATAGCGGTTATCCCCACCATGACAGGCGAGAAACTCGTCAAAGCTGAGTGGCTTCTGTTGTGGCGGGTCGTTCGCTTGCGTGCCTGAAGAGCTTGTTGCGAGAGTCATAGGTCAACTTAGCCCAATTAATATCCTCAGTTTAACGAGCAAATAGTAGTCATAGGATGCGTCACGACGCACCCTACAATATCTACAAGATCAGCGATCTCACTAACCCGCTATTCTGCTCAGTGCTGTGGCAACAGATGCAAGGTCTTTCGATAAAGGATACATATGCTTGTATTGCAGAATTTGTTGACTGATCAGACGGAGGCGGGTTTCCCAGGTCGGCAGAGTGAGGGGCGGCAGCAGGCTCGCTTGGTAGGGCAGCACATCGCCGCGCTGAAACTCAAATGCCATACTGATGCGAGGAAAGTCGGCTTTGTGGCTGCTGCGACCGCCCCAGTGCAGCACAGAGTGGTTCCAGCACAGCACAGAACCCGCGCTCGCAGTCAGGGCGCGGATATCCTGGGGATTGGCAATGCTACAGTCGTTGAGATTATTGGGATAGTTGGGGTCAAGGTGGGCAGGCAGAAGGGACATACAGCCGTTGAGGGGCGTAGCGTCAGTTAGAGGAATCCAGATTGTTACCAGGTTGGTCGTACCATCAGGGCGCAGAGTGGAAATGCAGCGATCGCGGTGGGGTTTCCAGCCCGCATGAGCGTTGCTGGGCGGCACAAACCATGCCCAAAAGGCAGGCAACTGCTGATAGCCTACGCCTAAAATGGCAGATAGTAAGGACGAGATGCGCTGGAAGGTTTGCCAATACTCGTCATACACAAACGCAAAAACAGGCATTAAGTCCTGCTCAACCAGCGTATCAATGCCGATCGCCATGCGAAAGATATCAATTTCTGGCAGGATGGCATCTAGGTGGAAGTAACCTTCCATGCGCAGTTCCTCCAGACGTTCTTCCAGATCTTCTGGCTCAAAGCTGAGGGAACTATCCGAACGCCAGTCTTCTAGAACGGACAGACCCGGATTGAGTTCTCGCCAAAAGTCTAGATTTTGGAATTGCTGAAGCTGTGTAGGGGTTGAAGAGAGATCTATTGTCATCGGGGATCGCTGGGTGAGATTGGATTGGCGATTGCTTTTAGAACGTAAATTTAATTAAGGTGAATTTTTGGGGGATGGTTATATATAAGAATTTACCCATAGCACGATCGTCTCGCTCATCTCTTTCCAGCAGCGCGGGGCTTTAATAGCTATAAATCTGTGTGATTTTCGGCAAAGGTAGGGCAACCTAAGAGCAGAATTATGGATGACGCTCTGTCGTCAACCTGGTAAACCCGGAGATTTGCCCCAATGAATAGCCCGCAAGATGATCAACAAGCCGCAAAGATGGAAACAGAGATCGAAAAGATTCGTGAGCAGTTTAACTATGGCCCTTATCCGAGGATAGCCCTGGAATACTCACCCAAGGAGAAGTATGAAAAACTCTATTTTCATAGCCTCATTACTGCCTATTATCTTCGCTATCGTCGGGTTCCAGAGACAAAAGGTACCGTTATTCTGGATGCAGGTTGCGGCAGCGGCTATCGATCGCTGATATTGGCGGAAGCCAATCCGGGAGCCAAGATTGTTGGAATAGACCTATCTGAAAAGTCCGTCGAGATGGCTCAGCAGCGCTTAGTCTATCACGGATTCAATGACGCTGAGTTTTACGCGATGCCCCTCGAAGACATCCCTAAATTAGGGCTAGAGTTTGACTACATCAACTGTGATGAAGTTCTCTACT
>CASBQM010000382.1 GCA_949127645.1 Synechococcales cyanobacterium PMM_0036 | reverse complement strand
TGCCGGAATGGCGATTGCGTCCGTGGCAATCGTGGCGATCTGAGGATTGCCGTCTTCGGGCTGATGATTTTCTCTAATCAAATGCGCGATCGTGGGTTGCAGAGCTAGCAAAGACTGAAAGGCATGAGTGGCTTTGGTGCGCGCCTGTTGTTCTAGGGTTCGCCCTAGCAAAATAAATCCCACCAGCATCACTGGCTCGTCAAAGAAGCATTCCCAGCCCAGGTTGGGAAACAATAGCGCGATGGAGCTAGTCATGTAGGCGGTGAGCGTGCCCATGCCCACCAAAGTGTTCATGTTGGGAGCATTGCGGCGCAAACCTAGCCAGCCATCTGTAATAATGGAGCGCCCAGGAAACAGGAGTGCTAGGGTGGCAAGTCCCCAGTGGAACCAGATGTTCCCAAGTCCCGGCAGGGTTAACCAGCCAAAATGCACCAGATGCCCGATCGCCGAGAGCGCCAACAGAGAAAGGGCGATCGCTGTCCTGCGAATTTGCTGCCGGGTTTCTTGCTGCTGGCGATCGCCAAACGCCCTCCTCTCCTCGTTATCCGCTTCGCCAGATAAATGCCGGGGCTGAGTGGGAAAACCTGCTTCAGTCAATTTCTGCGCCAGGATTTCTGGATCAACCTTGCCGGGTTGACAGTCAGCGATCGCCACTTCGGTGATGAGGTTAACGGTGGCTGCTACTACGCCAGACTGCTGCATCAAATGATTTTCTACAGTTTTGACACAGCCTGCACATTTCATCCCCTGCACATTTAAAGAGATGGCTTCGAGGACAGTTGTGGCTGTAGGCTTAGCAATGACCCTGTTTGTAATAACTTTGTTGGGGATGACCTGCATACATTCTCGTGAAGGCTAGACCGAACCCCAATAAGCGATCTTGTGGCTACTTTTTGGGTTCTACTTTAGAGAGTAGGCTAAGCAATACCCAATTGCCTAGGAGCGCAGGGAATAATTCAAGATTTCTCGTAGATTTATGGGCGACAGCCGCTACTGTGAACTTGCAAACGGTGAACTTGCAGCCTGCGCCTACAAAGCAAATCGTCAGTTGAGCATTTCTGAAGACTGGTCTAGACAATTTGATCGTAAATGTCTACCTCTCTTCTAAAGATTCTTTAAATCAGAGTCATAAGAGAGCAACAAGATAGGCTTCTATAAAGATTCAGTATATTTTCATACTGTTTAAGTTGTTTTTATCAATTTCTTAAACCGAGCGTGGGAACTTAATTGAGCGGAAGCTTCAAAGAGCGATCGGTCTCTCTGTAGTCCGGTCTCTCTGTAGTCCGGTCTCTCTGTAGTCCGGTCTCTCTGTAATCCCGCACAAATGACGAGCAGTTGGCACAGCAATCTTTGCTGCATCATATTTTTATGTATGTCTATGTATCCTAGGCGTATCTCTAAAAGTCACATCACTTTTTTGACCCATCTCAACTAAAGTCACTAAACACTCATTTCTACGTATCTCGTAAGGCAACTCTAAATGGCGTCCATTAATTCTGTAGATCCGTCCACCTATGTCCGCGTGGGTCAGTATGACTCCTAAACCTACGCGAACTGCCGCGCCTGCAAACAGCTTGCTAGCTCAGGAAATCTCGGCTGTCACCTACAACTGGGATACCGACACGCTGTTTGTCGTGGGGGATGGTGGCACGTCGATCGTTCAGGTCACGAAGACCGGGCAATTGATCGACTCTATGACGTTGGCTCCTGGCAGCAGTCCCCAAGGCACTGACTTCTACGATACAGAAGGGCTGACCTACGTCGGCGGCGGCAAGTTTGTCGTGATTGAGGAGCGCGATCGCTAAGCCAACTTGTTCATCTATGCACCGGGCACCACGCTAATCAAGAGCAACGTTCAAACTGTAAAGCTCGGCACAACGATCGGCAATATTGGGATTGAAGGCATCTCCTACGACCGGCAGACGAACGGCTTCATCGCGGTCAAAGAGATCCAGCCAGAAGGCATCTTTCAAACGACCATCGATTTTGCAGCGGGTACTGCAAGCAACGGTTCGTCTACCACAGTGAACTCGACCAACCTATTCGACCCGGCACAAGCCAATCTTTTGGACTTTGCGGACGTTTATGCGTTGTCGAGCCTGTCGTCTCTGAGAGGAGATGATTTCAGCCATTTGCTAGTGCTGAGTCAAGAATCGGGAAAGATCGTCAACATCGATCGCGCTGGAAATATCTATAGTACGCTGACGATCGCCTCCGATCCGGGTAATCTGCTGTCCGTTCTAGACCAGCAGCATGAAGGTCTGACAATGGACAAAGACGGTTTCCTCTATGTCACCAGCGAGAATGGAGGGGGCAATATCGATCACCCGCAGCTTTAGGTCTATGCGCCTTCCGTTGCATTCAGCAATGCCGAGTAAATAACATGGCTGGAGAATTCAATTTCTTCAACCATCCGGCGTTCCAACCGGAGGAAGAACCCAGCCCGGAGCGAGAGATCATTCGTGTGATTGTTTTTGGCTCTCGTGCAGCCGTTCAAGCCACCATTCATGAATCGCACGTGCGGAAGTTTCGGACGATCGATACCTGGAGTCCGCTCTTGCCTATTCCTGACCCGCTCAAGGTGATGGCGATCAACACTCACTATCGCCCGACGAATGGTTAAGGGAGGGCGATCGTCCCAGTCGATCTAGCAGAGCAGAAGTAGCGGCGGGAATGTCAGATTCAGACATTTACCTCCGCTACTCTCCCATTCCTTACGTCAAGCTTGATTTCGCTTAAGCAAATATCGGTGTTGAGAACACAGAACTTGATTTTGCTTCTTGATGTATGAATTTCACCCAAGCGAAATCTAATTACGGGTACGCCGATATTGATATCGAGAAGGCAAAACTTGATTTTGAGCTGAGGTTTTCTAATGTAGCTCAGGCGTAGATTGAATTGTAGTCTGCATCTAAAATTTATTCACTAGCTTTTCAGTAGCGCTCTTGCTCCAAGACATCTGGCTCAAAGACATCTGAGTGGGAGCGCTTGGGGCAGATTGCAAGATGAGACCGCTCTTGAAACCTGGTGTTCTGCTCAAGGGTGATAGCAGATCAATTGGCGGTAGCGCCATCCAATTCTCAGGGGCGATCGAGCCAGAAAACATGGGCATTGAATGAGATGGCTTAGAAGATGGCTCAGGTATTAAGTCCGGTGTGCTGCTATCGGGAGTGATGCTAGGGGCACTATCAACGTTACCGATAGAGTTACTATCTGAATCAATGGATGGCTGGGAAACACTAGAAGAGTTGGGTATTGCAGGAGCAAGTGCAGGGGGTGCCCACTCTAAAGGTACGAACTCAGGGCTAAGACTATCTCTCGATGCGCTAGGCGCACTCTTGTTCGATATGCCGCTGTTTGGCATATTGCTAGGGGGCTGTGTCTCCATTCTTACTGAGGAACCATCAGCTAGGAGGACAGGAGGCTCTGCCCAAGCTAAAGCCTGAGTGCGATCGATCAACAGACCTGAAGATTCGGAAGATTGGGGTAAAGAGACTACATTCAGATCTGCTGTAGAGGGCATAGCCGGAACTACAGCAGAATTATTAATTGGCGCTGTGCTGATCTGTACCAAAGTCTTATCAGTACTGTATAGATTTGCCGTTGCCTGTTGCAGCATCTCCTGAGCCGGAGAACTCTGGTAAAGCATTGAGTCTTTTAGCGATGTCAAAGAAGACATCACGCTTTTCCAATCTCCCTGTTTTTTGGCGGCAGAAGCTTGGCGTAAGGTCGTCCATTCTTTAGCCCAGCGTTGCTGCAATTCTGTTGCCCGATCGTGACGTTGGCTAGTCGGTGGAATTGCCTTGAGCATCCAGATTGCCATTCTCACATTCGCCCGTTTATATTGGCTGCTAGCCCGCTGAAGTAATTCTTGAGTCCAATCTTCTTGGAGCTGCTGAGCTTCTCCGTAGGAACGACTGTTTTTAGGAATTCCGGCAACAGTATTAATCGCCTCTGCAATCTGGTCCTGGGTGGCAACCGATCGCGCCTTCACTAACAGGCGATCGTAGAGACCTTCTATCTCTCTGGGCAGGGGCTTAGAATCTGGCTCTGGCTGAGCAGATAGAAGGGTGAGATTAAAGGCGGATGGATTTGTCCAGCTATAAAGCGCCATTGCGGAAGAAACGATCGCCCCGCTACCAACTAGCCAACGGTTCATAATAAAAACTCCCGAAACAACAGATTGATGTTCTACTGCCGTTTATTTTCTGGAAGATATGTACCTTTCAAAAAATAAACCTTTCAAAAAATAAACGGCATTAAGGACAAAGACTTAAACGATGTTGAAGTTAGTGGCTGCAAAGCTGGCGATGTTGGTTAACCCTGTTGCCCCCCTTTGGTTGTCTAGGTTGGCAAGGACGCTGATATCGCCGCCATCTCCCAAATCTTTGGAATAGACTAATCGAGTTACCCCCAGCGCGGTGTTGAAGTAGGCAAACACGCCCGCGTCAGCCGTAATGTTGTTGTTGTTGGCGATCGCCTTTGCCGCCGCACCTGCCGCTGCAAAGCCGTCTGTCAGAACAATCACGTTGCCGTTCGCAAGCTGAGAAGAAACTCCCTTTTGGAAGTTGATTGCGCCGATGGCTAGATCAGTGCCGTCTAGGGTGAATTGGTCTTCTGCGATCGTAAAGTCGGTGATGAGGTCCGGCTGATTTAATGCGTTAATGCCCGTCGTGCCTGCGGGGGCAGGAGTGCCATTGGCAAAGACATTGCCTCGATAGACAAACTGATCGCGTCCGCTACCGCCAGTGATGTTATCGACTCCAGCGCCGCCTACTAGAAAATCATTGCCGTTGCCACCTGTGAGGGTGTCGTTGCCGACTCTGCCATCGATCGAATCATCTCCACTGCCGCCGCTAAGCAGGTTGGCATTTGCATCGCCAAATAG
>CASBQM010000381.1 GCA_949127645.1 Synechococcales cyanobacterium PMM_0036 | reverse complement strand
GCTTGGATGTCCTGGATAACCTGCATCTTCGTAGTATTTCGCAGTGCAAGCGAGCATAAAGCTGTCGTGCCGTCCGCAGGTGTCTTGCATTACCTCAAACAGCGGCTGCATCGTTTGCGAAAAATATTTGCCCAGTAGTCCGGCTTGCGGCACGGCTAAGCCGTTGAGCGTCCGCGTCACCGTGCCGTCAATTTCTTCACTCCATTCGGCTCCGGCGAAGGCAAGGAAATCGGAACATTGGGAGCCTTCTACATCGATAATTTGGATGTACTGTCCGGCGGTAACAGAGTAGGCGATCGCCGTTCCTGCTGCAATCCGGTGCTCGGTCACAATGCGACCGAGCGGCTTCGGCAAATCTAAAAATGGTTTAACGTCGAGGAGCATACATAATCACCAAACGCCGTGTAGACCCACCTAAAGGTAGCTGCTTGCAAGGTGGGAATGAGATCCGTAGAACAACAAGAATAATTCCGCCGAGCAGTCCTAGCCAAGGGCTTTTGCCGTCCCGTAACCAAAGCAGGTCATCGCCGCTAATTTCACAGAATCCGGCTAGGAGAAGGTAAAACAGCGATCGCAGCAGCATTAGAGGATTGCCACTCGATCGCCGCGACGAATTGTGCCGCCCTGCACAACGCTGGCGTAGATGCCAACGTGCCCCTGATTGTGCTTGACAACAGTTCGCAGAATGTCTACGTCACTGGGCAATTCAGCCTGCGGCATTGTAGTCATGACGCAGCGCGGACAGGGTTCGTTGATGCTCAGTCGGACTTCGTCACCGATCGCCAAAGTCTGACCCACCCAGTCATTTTCAACAAATCCAGTTGCGCCATTGGCAGGCGAAATCACAAAGTTGGGGCGAAAGCGTCGCGTTTCAAACCTTGATGTCGGTTTGAGAGACTGAAACTGATTCAGCGTGGCAGTCGTGAGCAGATGCACTGTGGCAGCATCAAAGAACGTATTGGGGCGAATCGCGGCATTCGTCTCAGCATCCGCATCTGGGATGCCTTCAATATCAGGTGTATACATTTCGATGCTTGGCGTTTCAGGAGCGACGGCAGATAGCGTCACCTTGCGCCCAAACGCTTTGGACAAAATTTCATCTACGTCACTCGCATCACCTAGGACAATCGATCCGTCTGGTAGGGTAATCTTCACCTGCGTGGGCGAATCGAGGGCGGCGCGGCACTCAAACAAAACGCCCCACTTGCGCGGCAGCTTGGCACTGATAATTGCTCCCGTTTCGGCATCGACCAAGGCATAGGTACGATCGCCCATCAGCCCACGCTCCATCACCTCGGTCGCATTAAGCTCTTCGCCCAGCATCGACTTGACTGGATAACGCCACATCGAAACGATCGAACCAACTACTGAATCCGTCATAATTGCCTCCTAAGCTGCACCGCTTGCTAAAGTTTTCTCAGGCACTTCTGCTGCTGCCGCCTGTGCCAATAATTGCTCTGCTAGTTTGCGTTTGCCTGCGGCATCAAGTTTTTTGACTTCGTTGTGCAAAACGCGATCGTTCACCTGCTGATTCCAGTAATCCAACGACTCGAAGCCCAGCAGTGCCAGCTTGCCAACAAACTGCCGCAGCACTTCGTTGGTGGGTCCCATTACCCATCCGGCTTTGCCATCGCGCAAATATCGCTCGATCTCCATATCTTTTTTAAAGCCCGATCCGCCGCAAGAATGCAGCATTTTGTCGCAGACTTGAGCAACATTTTTGGCAGCAGAAAATTTGATTTGCCAGTACCAGGGCAGATAGGTCGATCGCGGCAGAGCAGTTAAATCTTGATGAATTGACCAGTCACAATTCTGTGTTAAATCATCCATTAATTTACCCATCGAGAAGGTGAACGAACGACAAGCATTAGTGTCGATAATTGCCTCACCAAAGTAATCTTGAATCGTTGGATAGTCCGCCACGCGCATTCCGACATCAGCGTGTTTTTTGCGCGTCACGTGACGTTTGGCAATGTCGATCGCGCCCATTGCAATCCCGTTCCAGCAAGCAGACGAGCAGAGCAGAAAAAATGGATCAACAATTTCATCGTTAGAGGCTATGCCGTCACTTTTAGGTCCAATCATGCGGTCGATCGGCACGGTCACGCCATCAACATGTAACGTTCCCGACTGGTTGCCTCGCAGCCCCATTGCGTCCCACTTGTGTGGCTCTGCCTGCACTTCATCGGCGTAAATTAAGAAGCACGACAAATCCGAATAGTTGCCGTCAAATTCGGGGCTAGTGGTTTGCACAATGTACCAGTCTGCGAAGCCTGCCGAAGTTGTCCAGGAAGCTTTTTTAGAAACCTGCCAGCCGTGCAGCGTTCGCTCCGCCTTTGAAGAAACGGGATACCAAAAGTGCGATCCGGTTTCAGGATCAGAGTAGGACAAAGTTCCAATTAAAACGTTGCGATCGAGTCGTTTCAAAAGCTGCTGCAACTCCGGGCTGTCGTGTGCCCGAAACAAAGCCGCCGCCGTTGCGCCCAAATGCATCGTGTAACACATCGCCGTGCTGGGACAGCCATAGCGGGCGATCGTCTCCACTACCATTGCCGCGCAGACGTGATTTTCACCCAGCCCACCCCACGCCTTGGGCACAAATAAACCCAGTAATCCTAGCGACGCTAGCGCCTCAAAATTACGGCGAGGATAGATGAGATGGCGATCGGATTCAATCGCATTAGGACGCAAAACGGAGGCGCAGATTTCAATCAAATTAGACTGTAATTTCTGCTGAACTGGAGTTAACAACCATTGAGGATCAAAATCGTACCCCAGCCCCCAATATTCCGATCCGCTCCAAGATTTTGTGGCAGTCATAGGCTTGAATTTAACAGCACGAATGTGGGCAATATGCGGAGATTAACAAATTGTGAATAGTGCAGATCGATCGCTTTGCAAGTGACAAAAGTAACGCAGAATTTAAGACTGGAAGGGTGAACCCGACCTGAGCCGAGATTGTAAATGTCAAGCTCTATAGGGAAAGATAAACCGCTTGCATCTTGCAAATCGTCGTTTTGAATACATTTGTTATAACAAGTTAGCCTATAGAATTTGCCTGGTAATTTGTATTAGGTCTCACAGCTTTACATCGATCGCATCTGTCATTGGTATGGCTTTCTGAAGTGCGATCGCAATTGATCGAATTCACATGACTTGTTCTACCCCTAAATAATCTATGTCTCCTGAAGCACAAGAATTTCTAGGAACATTTGTCGCAGAGTCCTTTTACTATTGGGCTTCTGTGTTTATGTTATTGATCCATGCAGGCTTTTTAGCTTACGAGGGCGGTGCATCCCGAACCAAAAATGTCCTTGCGACGATGGTGAAGAACCTGCTGACCTTAGCGAGTGTCGGTCTATCATTCTTCTTTTTTGGCTGGTGGGTCTACAATGCCTTTCCGTTTTTTCCGATTACAGGCGGCATCTTAGGTCCCTGGACAAATCCAGAACAAAGTAAAGCGATCGCTACGGCTATGCCTTATGTAGATGCCTCCTACCCCTGGTCGCCTGCTCTGGCTCCCAACACAGGCGATCACATTACTGGCGTTTTCTTCTTCGCCTTCGCCCTGTTTGCCATGACGACGGCTTCGATCTTGTCGGGCGCACTGATTGAGCGCGTCAAAATTGGCGCGTATCTGGTGATGTCGATCGTCCTCGGTTCGTTTACCTGGGTGGTTGCGGCGGCTTGGGGTTGGAATCCTTTCGGCTGGATGTTTACCCAATTGGGCTATCACGATTTTGGCTGCGCTGGAGTTGTTCACGGCGTTTCCGGCTTTTTTACGCTGGGCGTGCTGATGAATCTTGGTCCCCGGATTGGCAAGTACGACGCTGATGGCAGACCCCGTCCGATTTTGCCGCATAACCTGCCGCTGACAATGGTGGGGCTGATGCTGATCTTTGTTGGCTTCTACGCCTTCCTCGCCGCCTGCTTGATCTTCTTGCCGGGATACACCGGGGAAACGACAATCTACGGAACGCCGATGACCTTAGCTTCGATCGGCGTTAGCACCACGCTGGCACTCGCCGCCGGACTGGTCGGCGCCTATATTTCCTCCAAGGGCGATCCGTTCTTCACGATTTCAGGCGGACTGGCAGGCATCATTACTGCTGGTGGGGGCATGGATTTATATCACCCTTCGATTGTGATTATCCTCGCGTTCATTGGCGCGTTTTTGATGCCCAAGGTGTCGATCGCGCTTGAGAAAAGAGGTATTGATGACCCGGTTGGAGCCTGCGGAGTTCACGCTTTTTGCGGCTTTCTTGGCTCTGCCGTCGTGGGCATTGTGGCAGCAGGCTATCCGCAGGGTGAAGGCATTGCCTCGATCAATCCGATCGGGCAAATTGTTGGCACGTTAATCTGCACGGTTCTGCTCGGCTTTATTCCTGGCTACGCAACAAGCTGGCTGCTAAAGAAATTCAACCTGCTACGCGTCTCGCCCCAAGAAGAGATAGATGGGCTGGATCTGTCTGATTTGGGGGCTGAAGGCTATCCCGAATACGCCACGCTTGCTTTTGTTGACGATGCCACAGCGCAGAGAGGCACATCTGTTCCTCGGACTTCTATAGATCTAGCACCAGAATAGGAAGGTTGTAATGAGCAGTCCATTTTCAAACTTTAAAGAATTTTCGGACGCGAAAGGTCCAATCTACACCTTTGCCAACAACCCAACGATGATTGGGTTTCTGCTGGTCGTCTGTCTGGCAATTGTGGTGTACTTTCTCTACGCTTCCTACACGATAAAGCAAGAGGTTCCGGCAAAAACTCCTGCCGCGCTCAGTCTCTTGCTCGTGGCAGGAGCTGCTTCGATTCTGGGCATGGAGTTTGTCCCGCAGTCGCATAAGCAACCTGAAACTAGCCGCCACCAGCAATCTCAGCACAGCACCGCTCGCAACTGGCAACCGCTGGCACTGTTGGGCATGGTGGGCATTGGCGGAACGCAACTGGGACGCAAGCGACGATCGCCGCGTCGTAAACCGCTGCGTCGTCCTCGTTAAAAGATCAATCGGTCAGAGTTGCAATCGTAACTCTGACCGACCGATCAAGAAATTGCGGGCTGGGCACTTTGAGACAGCAAGCCATCTTCGCAGTAGGAAGAGAGGAAGGGCGATCGATCGCCGTCCTGCGTCCACAAAACTGGAAAGAAGCTTTCCGACATTTCCAGGTCATCAACCTGCTTGTAGCGTCCGTAGATATAGCCCGCTTTGTTCGTTGGATGAAACTGTGTTGTCGCAGGAATCGTGTGCAGCCCAATACTGTGAAACGTGCCTTCGGTTCGCGTCGTCTGGCAAAGCCCGTGCCAGGTTCTGCCGTGATGAAAAGCGCAACCGCCAGCGGGAACTTCTACCAAAACGAGTTCTGGTTCCGGTACGCCCGCTTGCTCTGCGGCTTGCAGCATTGCCCAGCGATAATCTTTGGTCGGCGCATGAAATTCGCCCTCCACGTTGCTCAGGTTCCACTTGTGCGAACCTTTAGCATAGACCAGCGTGCCATCCGCAGCAGCAGCATCGTTGAGTGCGATCCAGCAGGTCATCATCTGTGGCGGATCGAGATAGTCGATGTAGGCTCCGTCCTGGTGCATGGCGATCGCCTTAGCTTGGGGCGGCTTCACCCACATACTGTCTTGCCCAATTCGCGCTCCGCTCCATCCGGCTAGCTGAGCCGTGAGACGACCAATCTCAGCAGAAAGCACAAGGCTGGCGATCGTCAAATCACATTTCCAGGCGTTGCAAATTTCTCGCGTTACGTCTGGCAGGCTCAGCCCAGGTCGCCAGTGCCACTCGTCGGGAAAAATTCCAGTTTCAAACTGACCGTGAAACAGCGGTTCCATTCGATCAATTAGTGCTTTAGTGAAATCAAGCGGTAAAAAGCGATCGAGAATTAAAAATCCGTCTTCGTGAAACCGTTGAATCTGCGCGTCTGTAAGCTGAATCGGCTGATAGTTCATAAAGCACCTTTTGACTCAGATGCACTTGTTATAATAAGTTGCTCGATTGAATGCTGTATCTTCAGCTACGTTCGAGCAATTCTTCTCACTAAGGAATAGCAACAATGGAACTGCCCACGATCGCCCCCGGTTTCCTCCACATTATCGCCAGCGATTTTGATGCCAGCCCAATGACCTCTGTAGAGGACGGGAAGCGAATCGGCTATGAACCTGCCGTTACTAGGCTCGTTTGTCAAAAGTTGGGACTCGAACCCGTCTGGCATAATTTGCCGATGCAAGATTTCTACACCAGCCTGCAAATGGGACAGTATGACGTGATCTGGTTTAATCAGGCGATTACGCCAGAACGTCAGCAGTGGGTGGATTTTACTAGACCTTACGGCTTGTTTGACGAGGCGGTTCTGGTTCGCGCTGACAGTCCAGCTCAGTCTGCGGCTGACCTTGCCGGACAGCGCGTGGGCGGACTGGCTGACAGCACAAATATTGCCCTCGCCGAAACTTTTACCGATGTAAAAACTGTGCCGTTTGCCGGAAGTGACAAGGTGTTGCCAGAAATGCTGGAAGCCCTGCGATCAGGTGAAATTGACGCGCTGATTGATGATGAACTGGTGCTGATCGTTCCTGCCGAAACCGATGAAAATCTACGAGTTGCCTTTAGCATTCCAACAAAGGTACCGTTTGCGATCGGCGTTCGTAAAAACCAACCTGCTTTACTCAACGCACTCAACGAAACGATCGACGCGCTAGTTACAGACGGAACGCTGGCGCAACTGTGGGCTGAATGGATTCCGCGAAAGCCATTTCCCTTTGTTTGATGGTAGGGTCGATCGCCGCAAATTAATTTACCGCTTCCGTAGTGTCAAATACAAAGTTGACATAACAAGTCCGGTTTACTAGACCCAGCATCATAGCCAACTGGAGGTCTAGCAATGACTGGAGTTCTGACGCGAACCGAACAAACCGACCTGGAAGCGTATGTTGCCGCTCCAGGTCGTGATGAACTAGTCAAACAAGTCCGCGCCAAGATTGATGAACTGGGCATTCAATATATCTACTACCAGTTCATCTCGGTGACGGGGCGAATTGTCGGTAAAGGCGTACCTGCCGATCATTGGGAAACCATGTCCGATCGCGGCATTCAGCTTGTTTACGGCGCGACCGCAAATTTGTTTGTCGATCGCCATCGCAACTACATCGGCTACGGACCTGAAGCCTCCGAACTCGTTGCCATTCCTGACCCCGAAACCTTTTGTCAGTTGCCCTGGGATAAGCGGGTTGCTCGCGTCTACTGCACCTGCTTTCGCAACCGCGAAGAAGAAATCAATCCTGGGGGTTTTCTCACGTCTGACAGTCGCGGCAACCTCAAACGCATTCATGCCGACTTTCAGCAAGAACACGGGCTGCATCTGCGGCACGGCTGCGAGCCGGAAATGATGTGGCTCAAAAAGGATGCAGACGGCAAGCCCAATGGCGGCGTAACCAAGCCAAACTGCTATCAGATCGACCAGTTTGAAGAACTGCGCCCGGTCTTCTTGCGCGTGATCGAATATAGTCGAGCAATGGGGCTGGACATGATCCAGGGCGACCACGAAGATGCGCCCGGACAGCTAGAGCTAAACTTCCAGTTCGATGACGCTTTGCGGACTGCCGATCGCCTGACCACATACCGCCAAATCTGCGCCCAAGTTGCCCGCGAATTTAACCTGATTGCCTGCTTCATGACCAAGCCGTTTATGGGTGTCTCTGCATCGGGCTGTCATCATAACCTTTCGCTGTGGCGTAACGGCGACGAACAGGTAAAAACCTTTGGCATGGAGACCTTACCCGGACTTGAAGACTGTTTCACCTACCGCAAAGGCGGCGAAAATACCTTTCTACCGCAGCCCGACCTTGACAAGCGACTACCGGGTACGATCGGCTTGAACTGCATCGGTGGCGTAATCGAACACTTGGGCGCGTTGACGGCGATCGGCTGCTCAACGGTCAATTCCTACCGCCGCCTGTGGGATACCGGACTATGGGCACCCGTGTATGCCGACTGGGGCTACCAAAACCGTACCTGTGGTTTGCGCGTTTCGGCTCCCGGTCGCTTCGAGTATCGCGCCGTCGATTCAATGGTCAATCCGTATCTGATGGCAGGCGCAATCCTCAAAGCTTTTGACGACGGCATCAAGCGCAATCTCGATCCAGGTGAGCCAGAATCTCGCAATCTGTATGAAGCGATGGAAGCGGGTAAGCAGGTGAAGAAATTGCCGATGTCGCTAGGGGAAGCGATCGATCGGCTCTCCGAAGATCCGGTCATTCAGTCGGCTCTTCCCGGCGAAATGTACAACCTCTACACTTGGTATAAGCGCGACGAGTGGGAAAAGTTTTTGGCAACGACCACGAGTTGGGATATCGAAACCTATCTTGATTGTCTGCCGTAAGAATTGGCGGCAAACGCTCTTTTGTCTTCAGCCGCAAGTCTGAGAGGTGCAAGCTCCAGCCTGATACCCTTCATGCCGATACGCAGGGATAATCTGCTCCGGTCTTTGGATTGGCTTATTTGTTGGGGATTCAGTTGATGCCGCGCATTCGCAACTGGAAAGAGTACACCTTCTCCGTCCAGATCAAGATGCGGTTTATGAATACATTGAGCCGTTTTTCAAAGGCGTTGTGGATTGGCAGTTAATCCGAACCCATTGGCAGGACTTAATGCGAGTGGTGCTGTCGATTCAAGCCGATAAATTAATGCCGTCCACAATCCTACGTAAACTTAGCAGCTACAGCCGCAAGAACAAGCTCTATCAGGCGTTTCGAGAATTAGGACAAGTAGTGCGAACGGTGTTTCTGTTGCAGTATATTTCTGAGCGAGATTTGTGACAGCAGATTACCGCTTGCACTAATGTTGTAGAAAGGTTTAATCAGTTCCTAAATTGGATATTTTTGGGTAAAGACGGCATCATCACTGAGAACGATCCAGAGGAGCAAGAGAAGCGGCTCAAGTATTTAGATGTTATTTAGATGTAGCCTCTTGTGCGGTCATTCTCCAAAATGCGGTGGATACTTCTTGGGTGGTGCAAACTTTAAGTGCAGAAGGTCATCCAGTAGACCGAGAGGCGTTAGCGGTACTGAGTCCCTACATGACGAAGCATTTGAAGCGATTCGGGGATTATGTACTGGATTTGCAGAATATCCCACAACCGCCAGAATCGGCTATAAATCTGCCTGTAGAGATCGGTGAAAGCTAGACTGAAAGATGGTTTCCAAGATCCGTGGCACTATTTCACACGTATCTCGACCCCTTGTTATCTTGCCCTGCTTCACTAACTAATTTGTACCTGAAGTGTACCGCAATTTTGCTTTCCGTCCGAGCGACAACATCTAACTTCCGAAACATTCGCTTTAAAGCCTGTTTGACGGCATTTTAGGTGATCCATAACTCTGCACCAATCTCTGCATTAGTCATTCCTTTAGCAACCAGATTCGCTATTTGAATTTCTCGTGGAGTGAGTTATTCAAGCATTTCCAGGTTGCGGACTGCGCCTTGATCGGCGCTAGTAGCGAGCAGTGCATAAGCCTTGAGTGCTGCTGTTACCCTTCGCTGCCGAGGTTGGGTAGGTTTCCAAGCCTCTTTACCTTTTGCCTCCATAGCCTCTC
>CASBQM010000380.1 GCA_949127645.1 Synechococcales cyanobacterium PMM_0036 | reverse complement strand
CTCGCAGTGCTAGCCAAAAAGAGCGACTTCAAATGCTCTGGTGGCTCAAAACCGGACAACTCACTCAACATCAACAACTGGCAGAACGGTTGGGACGAGACCTTTCAACCGTAACTCGCTGGCTGCAACGCTATCGACAAAGTGGGTTGTCGGGATTGCTGGAGGTGAAAGTCGCCCCCGGCAAACCTCCTAAACTCACCCCTGAAGCCTTAGCGGGACTCAAAACGCAATTAGATTCTCCTGATGGGTTTAAGAGCTATGGCGAGATCGTCGAATGGCTCAAGACAACCTACAATCTGGAACTGAGCTACCCCACCGTTTATAAGGGGGTTCATTATCGCCTCAAAGCCAAGCTTAAAGTGCCCCGTCCCCGCTCAGCCCAACAAGACCCAGCCGCAGTAGAGCGGTTTAAAAAAACATCGGACCTGCTGTGCTAGCGATGGAAGAAGGGTTTGCAGAAGGCAAAACGATTCGCTATTTGGTCGAGGATGAAACCCGCTTGGGGCTGAAGACGCAAACGGGCAAAGTGATCACCAATGCTGGGGTCAAACCGATCGCCCCGGTAAGTTGGAAACGCGATAACTTTTGGATCTACGGCGTGCTAGAACCCCTGAGTGGCTGGCATTTTACTCAAGAGTATCCCCATCTCGACAGTGAGCATTTTCAGCAATTTATTGATGCGCTCTCCGCTCAGTTGGGTGAGGATATCGCCATTCTGCAATTGGATCAAGCGGGTGCTCATGTGACTACTGCTCTGCGGTGGCCGGAGAATTTGATTCCCCTTTGTCAGCCCGCTCATAGTCCTCAACTCAATCCCATGGAGCGGGTCTGGCAATTTATCAAAGCTCAACTGACAGGCGATCGCTTTTGCCAGATTGAGCCATTACGAAGCCGGGTACAGCAGATACTGGAAGACATCACCCCTGAACGCATCCAATCATTGTCCTCCTATGACTTCATTCTTGAAGCCTTATTCTATGCAGCTTCACATTAAATTGGTATTAGTCCATCAACTTCTCAGTTGCGAAGGATGAAGATCTTGAACGGCGCTATCGATTGATGGGAGAAAAGATTGCCAAGCGAAAGCCGTTGGAGAAGCACAGAAGGAAACTGCAAAACTCCGCTCTTCAAAGATACTCTGAGCTTTCCCCCTCGGCGCAGGAGTGCGCTTTACACGAGATCATGCGCCTTAGATCTGAAAAGGGATGGGTAGAAGCACTTGGATATAGCAAAGGCGGGTTTAGCACCAAGATTCATCTGCGCTGTGAGGGGAATGGCTTGCCCGTGACCTTCCTGCTGACGGTCGGGCAACGCAACGAGTCGGTCGTGGGCAGAGAATTATCTTGCCATGCTCACCATTGCTTCCATTCTGCTTTGGCTTTAGGTTTTAAAACACCCCCTAGCCTTGTCCTGCTCAAAGAAACCTCTTTATCACGGCAGGAGCTAAGGAAAATACTGCTGCAAGCCCACCAAGCAATGAAGCATATGGGCTAGGCAGAAGAGACTTTTGTTTGCCCCTTTGCATCGATATTTATAACGATCGCATCTCCTGCTCCGACCCGATCTGATCGGATCTCCTTGGCAAATCCCCACCGGCAAAGCGTTTTAGCCATGTGAAGGAATTCAAGAGTCTTGATTTGGCAGCCCTAGAAAAAAGACCTTTTCTAGCTAACAACCTCATCATAGGATTGATGGCTCACTGTCTACTGACATTATCTCCGGTTCCAACTCTTAAATGTGGGCGGTCGCCTTTGCCAATGACTTTATGACTATAGGTTCGCCTATGTATTCGCTGATGAGAGCAGTTCCTACCTCAATCCAGCATTGTCATTAGGCATTGTGGTCGCCAGCGGCTTATCGTCGCTGTTCTATACCACGTGGTCTTCGCCCGTCCGCTTTACAATGAGAAGGCGAACGTTGATCCAACCGAATCAGCGTCCTAACGCCGTTCAAACCGCCGCTAATGGCGGTATTCAGTGCAATTTATCTAACGAAACCCTCTAAAAAGATCGGATTTTCAGATTTATGGTCAGTAACTCTTTCACAAACACACCACAATCTACTCCTGGACAATGCCCCTTTCGTGGAACCCGCGTTGGCGGCGCCCTCGGCTCTAAACCGCAAACCGATGATTGGTGGCCGAACCGACTTCAGGTCGAGCTGCTTCACCAAGATTCGCCCCAGGCTAACCCACTGGGAGCTTTCGACTACAAGGAAGCGTTTCAGAAGATCGACTTTGAGCAGTTGAAACATGACATCAAAGCACTTTTGACGGATTCAAAGGACTGGTGGCCAGCCGACTATGGTAACTACGGGCCGCAGATGATCCGCATGGCGTGGCACTCCGCAGGCAGCTACCGGATTGCGGACGGTCGCGGCGGAGCGAGTCGGGGTATGCAACGCTTCGCCCCAATCAACTCGTGGTGGGACAACGGGAACACAGATAAATCACGGCGGTTGCTCTGGCCGATTAAGCAGAAATACGGCGCAGCCCTGAGTTGGGCCGATTTGATGGTGCTGACTGGCAACTGCGCGCTTGAGATTATGGGACTGAAGACCTTTGGCTATGGCGGTGGCCGCATTGATGCTTGGGAAGCAGACCGCGGCACCTACTGGGGATCTGAGTTCTGGAACGGTCAACCGCTTGAAGAAAATGGCAAGCAGCACCTTGGACATCCAGATGAGATGGTCACCCGCGATATTCGGTGGGTCGGCAAGCCAGACGAGGAATATTACGACCTCGAAAACCCGCTAGCGGCTTCGCATCAGGCATTAATTTACGTCAACCCAGAGGGACCAAACGGTGAAGGTGACCCGGTTGGCTCGGCTCGAGACATTCGTGAGACCTTTGCGCGCATGGCCATGAATGACGAGGAAACTGTCGCGCTAATTGCGGGCGGTCACGCCTTCGGCAAAAGCCATGGTATGGTTTCGCCAGACAAGATCGGCCCAGCACCTGAAGCTGCGCCGATTCAGGCGATGGGCATGGGGTGGCAGAACCCCGAAGGCACCGGGTTTGCCGAGTATACGATGACGAACGGGATTGAAGGCTCTTGGACGCCAAACCCAACCCAGTGGGACAACAGCTACCTAGAAAATCTCTTTAAGTACGAATGGGAGAAGACCGAGAGTCCAGTGGGTGCCATTCAGTGGCAGCCGAGCAATCCTGATGCGCCCAAGACACCAGATGCTCACCGACCAGGCGTTGAGCACGCGCTAATGATGATGACTTCGGACATCGCGCTGAAGGTTGATCCGGCTTATCGCGAGGTCTGTCAGCACTTTCTGGACGACTTTGAGTACTTTAGCGATGCGTTTGCGCGCGCTTGGTACAAGCTGACTCATCGGGATTTGGGACCGAAACCACGCTATCTTGGTCCAGAAGTTGCAGCGGAAGATCTGGTTTGGCAGGATCCGATTCCGATGCTTGACCACGATGTCGTTGGCGATGCCGACATCAGTTCTCTTAAGAATAAGATCTTAGCAAGTGGACTCTCCGTTTCGGCGTTGGTGTCCGCTGCTTGGGCGTCGGCGTCGAGCCACCGCGACTCCGACAAGCGCGGTGGCGCAAACGGCGCACGCGTTCGCCTAGATCCGCAGAAGGACTGGGCGATCAACCGCTCCCAGGAACTCAGTCAAGTTCTATCGACCCTCGAGCAAATTCAATCAGAATTCAACAATGCTCAGTCGGGTAACAAGAAGATCTCAATGGCAGATCTCAT
>CASBQM010000379.1 GCA_949127645.1 Synechococcales cyanobacterium PMM_0036 | reverse complement strand
TTCCAGATATTGTGCTGATACCTGGAACTGCCATCATTCCGATACCCGATGTTGTCCCAATGCCCGACATCCCAACGGCACTAATACCTGATGCCATGCCTACACCTGATGCCATGCCCCCACCTGATGCCATGCCCACGCCAGACGATCGCCCAACACCCGACATATTCTCTGCTTCAGGTAAACCTGCACCCGATGCCCATTTCCCCATACCCGAAGGAAAAATATAGGAACTAACAGATTCCTCTGGAGCTTGCTGCGTTGAACCAAACACAGAACCCGCCGATCGCTTCGATTCTGCACTTTCTGCCAAGGCAAATGCCTCTTGACGCACAGGCATAGCGACACTAGCGACCGTAAGCTGTCTCGTAGGATGCACCAGTCGGAGAAATGTCTTGCTCCGTAAATCTGCATCCCAGTCGATCGTAATGAATTGGTCATCAATCCAATCGGAGGGATAGACAGGCGCAATCCGCACCGATGCCGATCGCGCCAACATCAGCCAGCGACCCTCCAGCGTGATATAGCCAATCTCAATCATGTAATCACGATCGCTAACGGGGACTGGTAAATACCACTCTCTCGCCAATTCATCACACTCATACTGCTGCAAGCTATGCGGACGCTGAGTCTCTATATCAATGTTGGTAATGTCGTAAAACCTCAGCGCCAGACGTACACCCCCTTGCCGACGCAGCATATCCTTACTGGCATTAGAGACATCCCAGTAGGCATACGCCCATTGCGGATCGCGGGGCATCAAGACAATACGACTCTCTTCATAACCCTGAGGTAAATCGGGCAGAGTTTCATCCACATTGGTAAATGAGACGTTGGCGAGCGAAGCATGGGGAATCTCAGCTTGACTCACATTCAGCTTGCCTACTTCCTGCGCCTCTAAAACACGGGTAGAGTTCGGAGCAGTTCGGAGCTGCTGAATTTCTAAAATAGAGTTAAGAAGCTGATCTTTGCGCATCCGGCTGTAGCGAGAAATATTTAACTCACTAGCCACTCGGCGGAGCTGTCGGAGGGTCATTTCCTCCATGGGCGGTCTTTGAGCAGACATAAAAATACCTCCAGTTATTCAGATATCAATTAGCTGTAACGAACAGAACCCAAAAAATTAACAGAACTAAATAGATGAATAGCTATAACGCTCCACAAGCAGCCTTTGTAAATCAAGCAGGCTCTATAAACCAAGCAGCCTTCATAAATTAAGTGGAGCGCGATCGCATCTCCGCGAATTCATCGACTTTCCTTGGGATCACGGGCTTTGGGATCATGGGGATCAACCTGCCTCTCCATAGTGCAGAAAATTCTCCTAGGAAGCAAGGGCTGTCAGGCTTGATTCTGAACAGTTTTACGGAAATACGGGAAAAGTGGGGATCGTAATGTCACGAAACTTTGACATTGTATAGCTCGTTGGAAGTTAGGGCGATCGCCTTGTGTTATCAAACCCTGACATTAATCCGAGGCTCCTACGATGGGTATACCATAAGCAAAATAAGTAAATTTGCTTATCAAACGCAAATTCAAGAATATTTTGAATTCGCCTTCCGATTGCGCCTATTTCTACTACGCCCATTTCTACTGCGCCTACTTCTACTGCGCCCATCTCAAAGTACGCCATGCAAAGCCGATTAATTAGCAAAGTTCTATCTCCTGCGGTACGGCTGTGGATTAGGTCGCAGGTGGAGTCGATCGCCCATCTAGAGTTTCAGATTCAAGGCAGCGATCGCCAGATTCTTGCAGGCTGTATCCCAGGAGTTGCCGTTACGGCTGAAAAGGCTATCTATCAAGGCATTCATATTAGCCAAGTCGCCATTGCTGCCGGAGAAATTCGGGTCAATCTCAGCCAGGTTTTGCAGGGAAAGCCCTTAAGGCTGCTAGCCAAGATCCCGATCAGTGGAGAAGTTCAGTTTCAGCAAAACGACTTAAATGCCTCTCTCCATTCGCCTCTACTCAGCGAAGCGATGCAAGTGGCACTCTTGCCATTGCTGCGTGGCATTACTGACCCGACAGGAGAACTTTGGGGCGATCGCTTAACCGATTTTCATTCCCCCCAGGTGGTGTTAAGAGGCGATCGCGCTATTCTGACGATTCAACTCATTGTCGAGAATCAAACCATCCCTTTTACGTTACGAACGGGTTTGCAGATACTCAACGGATCTCTCCTAAAGTTTGATCACCCAGAGTCTCTGCCCTCTCCAGAAGCAGAGCAAGGGCATCCCTTACTTGCCTTTGAAATGTTTGAAGCTGATTTAGGAGAAGAGGTCAATCTCACAGAACTGCGGATTGCCAAAAGAACAATTTTTTGTCAAGGACAGATTAACGTGACTCCAGTAAGTTAGGAGACGAGCCGAAAAGCTTGTTCAGGTGCGTACAGAGGTGTTGAAATTATAAAAATCTGGGTCAAGCCTTGCCCGGAAAACCTTCTATGGATGCAGTAGATCAAACAATCTCTTTAGCGATCGCCCTTTATGAAATCATTAGTCTTTCTGCTCACCTTAGGAGTCCTTGTTCTGCCCACCTTCCCTTTCTTGACCCGAACTGCTCTTGCTCAAGGGCAGGACGATCGCTTTGCAGGTGGAAGCTGCCATCAGGGAGTTTGCTTTACAACACTGCTCCTTAGTAAGCAGATAGTTCACCAAAACCAACTGAGTGGCAGACCAAATATCCTCTATAAAACGAGTCTTGAAATTCAGACTTTCCAGGCGAATGCTGCACGACCAGATAACACTCGCCAAACCACTGAATGGGTCTACTGCTCCAACTCTAACCCGTACATTGCATTTGAAGCTCCTGATCAACCAGAACTACTCTTCCTGAGCTATCTCAATCCAGGCAGCGAGATCAATGGCGCAAATGCTAGCACTCAGGGACTTTACTGGAAAGTGTGCCACGATCGCCCAGCGGGAAACGCCGAAGATGCAATAGCGCTAGGATATTCTCTGAGCCTCCCGGAAGGACAGCTCGTTGTCCCTAAAGTAATGT
>CASBQM010000378.1 GCA_949127645.1 Synechococcales cyanobacterium PMM_0036 | reverse complement strand
GCCCCTTATAGATGCCCAGACTCATCAACAACAACGCCTTCAAGATGGCTTAGAACAAGTGATTCCGCTGGTAATTGCCAAGTCTGTTATTGCGCTACTGGCCAGGGGCATTAGCCCGACTGAGCCGTTCCAAATGGGGTTAGCTTTTGGCACTCGTTACCAAAAATCCGGATGGGGTACGGGCTTGACGATTCATACTTGTTTGATGAATCTATTGCCCTACCTGGATGCCGAAGATCACCCCCGGGCACTGTATCAAGGTTTATCGGCAGTTGCGCGGGACTGCGCCAATAAATCGCCTCGCTTTTCAATCCAACCCCTACCCACGGTGACAGTGACGGTAACGCAGCTCAAAAGCTGGTTCCGGCAATTTATCGAAGTTCGCGATAGTGATGCAGCAGAGCGATGCTTAGTATCGGTCATACATCTGGGGGCAGAACCTCAGCAAATTGCCGATATCCTATTCGCAGCCGCGACCGATCACCGCTATATCGATGTTGGACATACCTTAGATTTCATCAACAAAGCCCTGGAAGCCCTGGACGCAGTGCAGTGGCAGGGAGCCGAGGCAACGCTTACAAGCCTGGTTTCTGGGCTAGCCAACGCTACCCGCATGGAAGAAACGACCTCCTGGTGCTATCCCGTCGATTTAGTGCAAATTCTAGAGACCGCGTTTGAGCAGTTGCCTTCAGCCGTTGAGGTAGGACAAGCGAAACGAGGCACTTGGGTAGCACAAGACGAGCTAGTTCCTATTCTGTTGGGAGAAGATGCAGTTACGATCGCCCAGTCCCTCCTAAGCGCTTTACAAGACGGTGGCACCGAGGAGCAACTGGCAGCGATCGTCGTCTATGCAGCCGCGCTCCGGGTGGCGCGATTCAACACGAACAATGAATTTAGTGATTGGGATAATGCCCACCATCCTTTTACCTTTGCCAACGCCGTGCATCAAGGCATCCGACGAGCCTCATCGCTGGAGTTATTGCGAGCTGTTTTTGATGCAGCTATGGCTGTGTATCTTAATCGGTTTCTCAACGTTCCCCCGGCGCGTATTCCAGAACCCCAAGAACCGCTGGACGATCCTGAAGCACTCCTGAAGCAATTGCCTATCTTGTTCGATCGCCAACAGCAAGTGACAGAAGTGGGGCGGTTGGTCGCTCACTTCTTGTATGATGGCGGCAATCCACAACGCTTGCTAGCAATGCTGGGCAAGCTGATGTTGCGAGAAGATCGGGACTTCCATGTCATCCAAGAAATGGAGGCAGCATTTCGTCAGTATTCTGTGTGGGGAAATACGCCTGTGGGCATTCATGGATTAGTCGCAGCAGCTCGCTATTTGGCAGCGCATTCGCCGACGATTCGCTCTCAGGGGCAAACGTATCAGATGGCGTATCAGTTGTATCGGGGTGATCGCTTGTTTGAGGAGACAGAGTAAGTCATGCACCTAAGAAAAGCGGCTGCAAGGCGAGATAAGAAGTCGAGCAGCATTCTATCAATCGCCTTCTGCTCAGAAGAAAAAGCATCGACAAGACCTCATGTAAATTGAACTTTACTTTGCATGAGTTAAGCTTACAAGGATTTGCCTTTAAGCTAGCGTCAGCTTGAGATCATTTGAACAGTAAGCAGATTCAGGCATCAGCTCACATTAGTTAGAACAAATGTGCAGCGCTTTGAGTGCTGCAAAGTCAGCCTGAAGGGTTTCTTCAGTATGCTTGAATTTGGGCAGGAGTTCTGAAAATACTATGAAATCTAAAGTCAGCTCTTCATCAGCTCCAATGACCAACCCAGAACCCTCGGATGCTCCCCAAGCAGCACCCAAGCGGATTCGCAAACCCCGTAAACTGCCCCGTACAGAGCCACCCTTGTTCGCAACTCAAACAATTGAGATGACAGCAACGGGGGCTCCTGTAATCAGTGCAACCCAGGCATACTACAAGCGCCCGGAGTGGGAGGAATATAGCCCTGGCAAGCTGTATTTTCAGCGGCGATTTGGCAAGGGTCGCTATGTTGAGTTCTACATTATGAACCAGCAAGAGCAGCAGCCAGAGTTTATTACCACTCAAGCAGAACATGAAGTTCAAGAGCGTTATGGTGTCATGGCGGCTCGGCTTCATGCTATTTTTGCCACCTATGCTACCCGTCAAAATCGTCCTTGGGAAGAGTCATTTTGTCTACGCGGCAGTGATTTAATCAAGTATCTTGGACTAGATCGCCGTAAAGACATGACCAAAGCTCAAAAGCTGCGGGCGATCGCCGATCTCGTTTGGGTTGTCGGTACGCTCGGTGCAGTGGTGCATTGGCGCGAGGGCAACCTGGATCTTTGCGTCACTCGCAAAAGTCCCGTATGGATTATTCAATACGTTGAAGAATATTTTCAGCCTCAACTTTCTCAAATGGAGAACGAGGACGAATTATGTGAGGTGCTGGTTCGCGTTCAGCCCGGTGCTTGGGCAGAGAAATTTCTCAATCGAGAAGGAGAACAGCAAAACCAAGCGCTCTATCAGTTTGGCTACATCCATCGAACAGCGTTTGAAATTAATCCCAATCGGCAGGAACTAGCAGCGGTTTTAGCCCTCTACCTGACTCAAAATCGGCGGGCGCACGCAAACTGTAAATATCGCATCCAGACGCTGTTGGAGGTAGTGATTGCGCCTGAGGGAATTGAATCAGTGCGGCATGTACGGCAATATCGATCGCGGTTCGTGCAGCGTTTTTATGATGCCCTAGAGACACTCACTGAAGTTGGGTTTCAGGTTAAATTTGATGACTCCTTCCCTATGGCGCTGCGACCGGAGTGGGCAGATTTACCCGACGAAATCCATGGCGTTAACCTAGAGGCGGCTCCTACTAAGACACCCCTACCGAACGGCTATTTCGATATCTGGATGGATGGCATCATTAGCATCACTTGCCCTCCTGATATAGAATC
>CASBQM010000377.1 GCA_949127645.1 Synechococcales cyanobacterium PMM_0036 | reverse complement strand
TCTGTATGCCGTGCCCATTAGCCTCAAGTATCGCTACATGGGCAAAATGTCGGTGGTGATTCAAAAAACTCTGAACCGTTTGGAAAAAGCGATCGCCCTCTCACCAGAAGGGGATGTCTACAAACGGCTAAGAACGATCGCAGAACACGTATTAGTGCGCTGTGAGCAAGAGTATGGTCTGACCTCGCCGCTTGATCGGAACTGGAATCAGCGCATTACCCGACTGAAGGCGCAAGTTTTGCAGCAGTGCGAGACTCAGCTTGACCTGGCTTTTATTAAGGGAGAACCCGATCGAGAGCGGGTCTATCGCATTCGTCATGCTTTGGAAACCCGACCTAGCACCCTGCTACCCGATGGCACCGATGGCTGGGACGTAATGCTGCAAGCTACGGCGCGGGTGCTGAACTTTGATGCTATTTATGACGGCTATGTATCTGAAAAGCCCACGCCTGAGAGATTTCTGGATACGTTAATTCGTCTGGAGCGCGAGGTTTTCAAAATTGATCAGCCACATCCCAAAGGCTATCGGCAAGCCTACTTGCGGATTGGTAAACCGATTAACCTCAAGGATCATGTAGCAGATTATCGGCGCGATCGCTCCACCACAGTTAATCAGATAGTGCAGCAGCTTCACAACACAGTGCAGCAAAATCTAGACGTACTTTCGGAAGCTACGGCAAGAGGTATTTCATGGTGATGGTGCGCGATCGGCTTTCTGGCGTGAAGTCGAAGGCGGCTTTATGGAAGGGGGGCGCACCTAGCCAAATTTTGGGGTCGCCCGAAAAGCCAATGCCCTCTTTGGGAATGCCTAGGGAATTAACGTTGAGAATGCCGTCTTGATTCTCGTCATGATGCACCGTAGCTGCATAGCGTCCATAGGGCAAATCGGGGAAGGTGAGCAGTAGGGGACTAGCAGATACCGTAAAGCTACCCGATCGCACGGCTTGCGCGGCGACATTGGGAAACCCTTCTGAGCTGTTAAATAACCCCAGGTTGACGACACCCATCAAGTTACGAAACCCAATTAGCTCTAAGGTCAGAGTGCCGACTCGGATTGATCCAAGAATTGATGCAGATTCAAACATTGCCTCAAAGAACAAATAACAGACTTAAAAAATTCAGTGGAGCGATCGCGCATGAGTTGGAGCAGGGGCTTAAGATCTTGATCCCCGGTAAATGCGATCGCTCTGCTCTGCTGACAGCCAGGGATTGCCTACATACTGAGGGACAGTGCTAGAAGTTCCCACTTTTTGAGTCTGCGCCTTCTGCGTATCTACCTTCTGAGGCTCTGTCTTTAGAGTTCCAGGCTTTGGAGTTCCAGGCTTTAGAGTTCCAGGCTTTGGAGTTCCAGCACCATTACCCAGATGAGCCATCGCTGCCAACTCGTCCTCTGTCAAAGGTAGCTCACAAGCAACAGGCGGAGCAACCGATTTGACAGCACGGCTCACAAGCTTCTCATCCTCGGAAACGTAGTCAATCTGACTTTGAGGCGCTATGTAAGAGTGCGTGTCTTCATCATACGCTAGCACCTCACCAGTCTCAATGAGATAGACCCAGCCGTAAATCTTTAACTTGCCTTGGTACAAGCGCGATCGCACCACGGGATAAGTCTTGAGGTTCTCAATTTGGGTCAGGACATTCTCGGCGATCGTGATTTCTAGCAGCTCTTCTTTGTTGCGATCGCCGTAGTTCTCTTTTACCAAGCGCCGCGTTGCCTCTGCGTGTTTCAGCCAGTCATAGACGAGCGGCATTTCTTCTTCTAGCTTGCCCAATTGCAGCAAGCCTTTCATCGCACCGCAATGCGAATGCCCGCAAACCACAATCTGCTCAATGCCCAACGCATGAATGGCATATTCTACCGCTGCCCCCTCGCCGCCATTCGCCGCGCCATAGGGCGGAACGATATTTCCGGCATTGCGAATCACAAACAGATCGCCCAGATCCGTCTGCGTCATTAGACTGGGCGAAATCCGAGAATCGGAACAGGTGATGAACAAAACGCTGGGATCTTGACCATGAGAAAGGTTTTCCAGCAGATCGCGGTGAGTCGAAACATAGCTTTCTCGGAACTCATTCACACCTTCGATCAGTTTTCTCATAGAGTCATCACCATCAGCAGATTGATCTTGCATTGCCCGTAACTTAAACGATCGCTGATCTGATTGTCGCTCAAAAGGTGCCCTCTAATCTAAGAGGTGGGTTTTGAGTGATTCAGCAACCTAATACAAAAAGAAGGTATAGAGAGAATGGCGATCGCTACCCCTCATAAAACCTACGCCCCAGACAGGACTCGAACCTGTGACCGATTGCTTAGAAGGCAATTGCTCTATCCATCTGAGCTACTGGAGCTTATGTGCTTGAGAGTTCGAGAAATTGAGTTCCCATCCTCTCTGAACTTTGTCTTCAATAACTATACTAAACTTCTGAGACAGGCAGTAGATCAATGGAGGCTCTTTCAGCAAAAGCAAAGAGTTAATAATCTCTAATGAGATATTAATACCTGAAGCAAACCCAAAGCCAGTAAGAACTTCACGCAACCGTCTGAGCGTCTTAGTAAAGTATCTGCTGAAATGGCGTTTGAATTGGCGATATCAACCTCAGCGCCGTAGCCGCAGCTAGCTGGCAACCCTTCGCGTGCAGCGACGTGACACATTACGGTTACTGAAAGACAGCTCTAGCCTCAAGCCTGATCTGGATGATGCGCTGCAAGAAGCGTATGAGAATGCGAGAGATTTAGTGATGGGAGAAACTGACCTGCCTCAGAAAGCCTTCCCCAGAGCTGATGCTGTAGCCTGCCTGAGATTTTAGGCGATCGACCCTACCCCGGTAAACCCAGTCAATTGCTAGAAGGTTCAGAATCGTGAAAGCGCAATATTTCAATCTCAGCTATTTCCGCCTCGGCTTTGGGAACACTAGCCCAAGAGTGGCTGGTGTGTCGATATGCCGATCGCTTTCATAACCTATATTTCCATCAGGCTATAGGAAATCTCACAAACTTATGTCGCAGAACTCTGAACCTAGAGTAGTTTGATAACAGGTGTACATTTGTCGCTCTTGTGCAATCTGCTCTGGTGCAATCCGCTTGGGCATGACTGGCTAATGTGGCAGTTATGTGGGCGATCGCTTAATCTTATTCATTCTCCGACCTTCCGTAGGAGTTCATTGGCAGCGTCATGTTTATCCTGAAACGGCAAGATGTTGAAATTACCAGCATTCAGCACCCTAAGAAGGATCAGCCGATTCCAATTTTGCACTATCAGGGACAGACGTTTCGCCTCATTAGTGTATTTAATGCCGCTCAAGAGGAAGATGCTAAATCGTTCTGGCGCGATCTGACTGACAACCGGGGTAAAGCCTGCGTTTTGCTAGAGGAACCCGATCGCTATAGCGTTTGGGGGAAAGTGCGTTTAGAACAGCTCACCGCCGAAGGAGCCGAAGCTCCTGTTGAAGCGGGAGAAGCAGCTTCTACTTTCGTTCAGGCGGCTCTGCTGCTGCTACAAGCCGTTTACATTGACATTGAAGATCTGCTAGGTGCAAGACAGGTCAACACTTTTCAAAAAGAAATCACGGCGGTTTTTCAGCACTGGCGCTTTCCGCAAGCCACTTCTCCCGATGCCGTTAACCAGCTTTTGACGGTAGACCCGCTAGGATTCACTCAGGTTCCCCTCTGGCAAGAACATCACCTCAACACTCTGCTGCAAGAGCTGCACCGTCTAGGGAAAGAGCATTTTGGCAATGCCAACTTTACGCAGCGCGTCATGGATGCCCTGCAAGATATGCCCGCCAAAGACCGAAATCAGTTTTTAACCTGGTTAAACCAAGCTCCAGCGGGTAAGCTCTGGCATTAGCGGCAGAACGTTCTAGAAAAAAAAGCTCTGGAAAACAAAAGTTCAAACTTCCTTGGCTTGGGCATAATACTCTAGATATTGACTTTAAAGATATTGACTCTAAGTCACTGACAAAATACTCACAAGATTGGAAGCTGGCGCTGCCGTCTGCGATCGCCTTTTCCTCGTCACATTCTGAGGAACTCTCCCTTGAATAACAAAGCCTCTACCGTCCTATCCGTCCAGACCATTGTTCTAACTTCAACGGCTTGGGCAGTCATTTCACTGCTTTTTTTCCTCCTCTTCAGCATTTCAACGGGGCAAGAACGACCTGAATGGTATAGAGTCGTCACCTATTTTTTAGAGGAAATTGCCTATGTGGTGGCGGGTTTTCTGTGTTTCCGCAACTGGCGCAGTTCGGCGATCGTCAGCGGTCGCACAGTATGGCTGGCGATCGGGCTGGGTATGTTTTTCTACTTCATCGGCAATCTGTTCTTTGCTTACTGGGAGGTGGGCTTGGGCATTGATCCAGATGTGTCTCCTGGAGACTTTTTCTTTATCCCGGCTTACGTGTTTCTGGGCTGGGGCATTTTGCGCGCCGTCATGTCAAAACGGCTAGACCTGACGGCAATTCAGTGGGTGATTTTATCGGCGATCGCCGTAGCGGGAATTGCGATCGCTGTCATTGCAACGCAGCCTCTAAGTGATGCCCCCTTAAGCGATACCCAGAGTAGCTCTCAAGCAGGCAATCCACCTGCTTTATCCACGACCCAGGCTGTCTCAAGTCCGTCATCCGAACCCAAATCTCCTGTTGCTGAGCCGCCTTCTCGCGCCCCCGCATGGGCAAGTGCTCTTGAAAATCAGCTCTTGCCTTTTTCGACCTACATTACCTGGCTCTATATCGTGGGAGATGTGATTTTGGTGGTGATGGCAACCACGCTGCTGCTGGCGTTTTGGGGCGGTCGGTTTGCCTTATCTTGGCGGTTCATTGCCTTTGCGGCTTTCTCCTATTACATCGCCGATGTTTGGTTTAACTACGCGACTAATAACATTCCCAACTACCAGACGGGCGCTCTACCAGAGGTTTTCTGGATATTTAGCGGCTGCTTAATTTCGATTGGGGCGGCTCTAGAGTACGACCTTTCCACCCGTCGTCGCACAGGACGCAGACGCGGCTAATGGGGAGAATCGTGCGATTAACCTGAAGGCTAGAGCTATCAGGCTAAGAAATATTGGAGATGAATTGCCTCAGATAAAGGCACAAAGCTCCTGTGGCGTTTGCTACAGTAGATAAGCGATTTTGAGATAGGTTATTGAGGTAAGTTGTCGGCATGGCTCCTAGAAAACTATCTGAATCCGATAAACAGGAGATCCTCAGCGCCTATCGCCAGCCAGGCGAGACGACTTCAACGTTGGCAGGTCAATACAGCGTCAGCGTCAGCACTATCAGCCGCATCCTGAAGCAGAGCTTGCCAGAACGCGAGTATGAGATTTTGGTGCAGCAAAAGCGATCGGGTGCAAAAGTTCAAACGGAGCAAGAGCTGCTTCCAGGAATTGAGCCTGATCTGCTAGATGAGCCGACTGATGAGCTATCTGATGAGCTAGCCGATGAGCCACCTGACGAACTGGAAGAAGCCCTAGAAGAGTCGATCCTACCCAAGGTAGAGGCTCTAACTATAGAAGCTTTTATGGAAGACTCTGTGCCTATGCAGACCGACTCAAAACCCAAACCTCCTCAGTTGCGGCAAAAGCGATCGCTCTCGAAAGAGGAACCAGAACGGTCAGTTTCTCTACCAGTCATTGAGCTAGATGCCGCAACACCAGACGCCCCAACGCCCTCAGCCGCGAAGCCGCAGATTGTCAGTCTGCCCCGGAGTAAAAACACTTTGAAGCCGCTTGAGATTTTAAAACCATCGGCTGCATTACAACTGGATGGTCTGAACCGCTTAGACGAAGATTTAGAGGACGAGCTGGATGATGATGTAGACGATCTGGATGAGGACGATCTGGACAGCGATCTGGATGACGATCTGGACGATGAAACAGATCCCCATGATGGGGGCAGCTTTGCTGGAATGCAGGTTCGGGGCGATCGCAAAATTCAGGTGATGCCGCTGTCGGAAGCCAATATTCCGCGCACCTGCTATGTGGTGGTCGATCGCGCTTCCGAACTCATCACCCGTCCGCTCAAAGATTTCGCCGAGCTGGGGCAAATTCCAGTCGAGGAAATTCAGGAGAAAACGTTACCCATTTTCGACAACCATCGCATCGCCAAACGCTTTTTGCGGCGGATGCAGCGTGTGGTCAAGGTTCCAGATGGGCAGATCTTCAAAAAGGTGAGTCCCTATCTGCAAGCAAAGGGAATTACCCGACTGCTGATTGATGGACAAATTTATTCAATCTAAGTCTTGTTGTCTATAAATTAAGGGCTATAGATTAAAGTCTGTAGATTAAGCTTGAGAAAACTTCTTGCTCCCCTTCTCCCCAGCAGGGAGACGGGGTCGGGGGATGAGGG
>CASBQM010000376.1 GCA_949127645.1 Synechococcales cyanobacterium PMM_0036 | reverse complement strand
GTGCTGGAGTTTCTACGTCAGCCTTTAGAGGATGGGCACGTCACCATTTCTCGCACAAGGCAATCTGTCTCCTTCCCAGCAAAGTTTACTCTAGTTGCCAGCACCAATCCCTGTCCTTGCGGCTATTTTGGCGATACGGTTCAGCCCTGCACCTGTTCGCCCCGGCACCGAGAGCAGTATTGGGCAAAACTTTCGGGACCATTGATGGACAGAATCGATTTGCAGGTAGCAGTCAATCGGCTTAAGCCCGAAGAGATTACGCAGCAGAGTCTAGGCGAAGAATCAGAAAGTATTCGATTGCGGGTGCAGAAGGCTAGAGTGAAAGCAGGCGATCGCTTCCAGACGGAAACGCTGCACTGCAACGCCGAAATGCAGGGACGACATCTGCGCCAGTGGTGCAAGTTAGAGGATACAACCCGGGTTTTGCTGGAAAACGCGATTCGCAGAATGGGGCTTTCGGCTAGAGCCACCGATCGCATCCTCAAAGTGTCTCGGACGATCGCCGATTTAGAAGGTAGCGACAGTCTCCAAACAGCTCATGTAGCAGAAGCCATTCAGTATCGGACGATCGATCGGATGCAGTAGAGCGCAAACTACTTAGCCATGAACTACTTACCCATTCGATAGATCTGATTTAGCAGCAGACCGCTACCCGTGAGCTTCATGAGTTCCAATACCCAATATTCAAGATGCATTTGATCCATCCCGGCTGGAACTTCAGAAGTCGTTTCAAATAGGTTGAGCTGTAAGCCTAGAGCGCTCATTTCCGGAGCCAGTCCGTAGGTGTAAACCATGACAATGCCCAGCAGACCGATCGCCAAAGGTACAGCCCAATGGTCAATTGCCTGACGATTGTTGCGAAGCGCCAAAATTCCGGTAAGGGCGATCGCTGCACAGAGCAGTTCAATGCGGTTGAAAACTCCAAACATCGAGTAGCCAGCCGTCGCAAATCCCGGTTCCGAGGTCATGCCCGTCACATACATCGTGGGCATCAGAACCAGATCGAGGAGAAGGCTACCGCTGAACCAGAAAGCCAGAGCGCAGAGGGCGATCGTTTTCCAGTTAAGACGTTGAGAGGTTGTCAGTGCAGACATGATGGATTGCGGAATTAATGATGTGATTTAAGCCTAACGAATGCGCTTCTGTCAAAGGGTGAACTATCGTTGCAGAAGAGCATCATTGGTAAAGTCGATCGCTAAGACTTAAAGCTAGAAGCTCCCCTAGAGTCAAGCTTGCGGGTACTTTTGAGCTGATGAATCCTAATGTTGCTAATTCTAGCGATTTGTAAATATCGATCGTATTATCCTAGGTTGAAGTCGGTGAAGAGAAAACCTGGCAATTGACAGCAGGGCAAGAAGAGTGCAGCTTTGAATTATGATTGAAGGAATAGATACAGAATAAAATCTCGCCACTTTTGAAGTCAAAACTATGGATATCTTGTCTCTGGGTTGGGTTGGGCTATTGGCAGTGTTTACGTTCTCGATCTCTATGGTGATCTGGGGTCGAAACGGCTTCTAGCTTATAGGCTTTAATACGGGTCAGAAAAATATGTCAGAGATTTTAGGCATGAGCGCCGACACGATATTTCTTACGGTTCTGGCAACCTTGGCGCTGGGGCTTTTGGTCGTTGTGACAGGCGGCGTTGGCTATCTGACTACGCTAGAGTGGCGCGATCGCCGTCGTCAAGACCAGGAAAAGCGAGATCAGCGACCTAAGCGAAGATAGGCAGAAGTTAATGTGACGACTTAACAATATTGGTAGCAATTCGGTCGCCACTTGAGAGTCATTCATCTAGGCTGTAGGTAATTTCTCTGTTCCGGGCAGGACGATCGATGAAATTATTTACAGCCTTTATCGCATTAGTGTCAGTCTACGTGACGGTGGTTTCAGCAGGCAGCGCATGGGCAGACGTGCCCTCATCAAAACCCTCAGCAGATCCTCCTACCGCACCCGAAGTTCCGGCAACGCCTAGTGCTTCGCAGTTGGGTACGCCGATCGCTCCCCGACAGGATACAAGGAGCGATCGTTCTCAGCATCTCAGTCAGCAAGCTGAAGAAATCAACCAAAATCGCCCCGTTAGATCTGGGCAACGCAGAGATCCGATTCAGCAGGTGTTGGGTCTGCCTGAAACGGTGAGGATTCGCCCGACTCGATCGGGTTTGGGAGTCACGACACAGTTTTAGAAGATGTCTGAGAAGTAGCAAACGCTTCACCCTCATTCCCCAACCCCTTCTCCCTAGGGAGAAGGGGAGCCAATTTCCAGTTCCCTCTCCCCTAGGGAGAGGGCTAGGGTGAGGGCGGATCAGGTCGCAATCTACACTTCTCAGACATCCTCTTAGGGTTTACCTTGGCTGTCTCACATAAAATTCTCTGCTCTGCACAGACGATCGCTCTGTGTACTGTTTCCACGTCGCTTGGATCTACGGAAAGGCTGGTAATTCCCCAGCGAATCAGCGATTCGATGATTTCAGGGTATTGACTAACCGCCTGACCGCAAATTGAGCAGGGGATCTCTAGCTGCTGAGCCGTTTGAATCAGATGCTGAAATGCCCGCATGACCGCTGGATGATGAGGATCAAAGGCGGTTTGCATCTGCGGATGATCCCGATCGACTCCCAGCAAAAGCTGCGTCAAATCATTACTGCCAATGGCGATGCCTTGCACTCCTGCCTGCACATACTCTGGCAATAGCAACAACACCGAAGGCACTTCTGCCATGATCCAAAGCTGAAAATGAGGATTTTGAGTCAGTCCGGCTTGCTCGACCCGCTGACGACAAAAGCGAAACTCTTCCACAGTACGCACAAAAGGCAAAATCAGACGCAGATTTCCGTAGCCGTTTTGCTGCACCTGCCGCAAGGCGACTAACTCTTGGTCAAACAGCGTTGCGTTCATCTGATAGCTAAAGGTGCCGCGCACCCCAAGCGCCGGATTTGTTTCCAAGATTTTCGACAGGCTAGGAAACTCGTGCGATCGTAAATCTAACGATCGATAAAACACCGGACGAGGCATAAACGCTGCGAAAAATGGCGTTACTAGAGCCGCAATGCGATCGCTTAAGCCCTGTCCCTGATCTTGTAAAACATCCATTAGCAGCAGTTCAGACCGCAATAGTCCTACGCCCTCTGTTAAAAGACGCGATGCCTCAGCGATCGAGTCAGGCTGGCTGAGCGTTACCCAAAGCTGTGTAGCAATTTTGGGTAGGGCAGGGCGAACCTGCGGCTCAGGCCCAACCGGGTTGCCAAAGAGTAGAGCAGGCCCAAGAGCAGCGCCCCCCAGAGGGGGAAAATGGCGTTGACCAGG
>CASBQM010000375.1 GCA_949127645.1 Synechococcales cyanobacterium PMM_0036 | reverse complement strand
TCGCCCCTTGTTGCGCCGCTCTTTGCCTAGACCTCAAGAGATTTGGCTAACTTTTGGGAGCAATGTTGCTCTAAATCTCGTCTTTGTTACGATAAGAACCTATAGTTGGGTACTCGAAACCTAAAGCCCTATGAAAGCAGTCATTAAATCTCGCCCCCTTTCTAAATCTTCTGTTTGGGTCATGTTAACCCTGTTTGCAGGTTCTTTTGCTGCCGTCCCTACAGCATTTTCGCAGCCTGTGCAGGCGCAGACTAGCGCGGATCTCCAGACTCCTGTGGGAAGCAGCGATCGAGATGCCAATAATAACGGCGATCTCGGCAGCATTAACAGTATGTTTGATCTGCTCCATCGGGTTCAGCAGGGAGGCATCCGTGATCCTTACCAATTTAGTCACGATCAGCAGCAAAGCATTAACTCCCAAGCCTCTGCCTTTCGCCAGCGTCAGGCTGATCTACTGAAGCAGCAGGAGCAGACAGGAACATCGTCTTCAAACCAGATTGTTGCCCCTAATTCTCAGCCCATTCGATAGGCTGAGTTTCGTTAGCCTCGCAAATGGGCTTAATATTTGAAATACCGAAAAAGAGAGACGCTCAATGCTGAGCTTGGCTCTATATTGAGGAACAGTCTCTTATAAATTTGGAGTGAAGAATAATGATTTTGATGGAAGCCGCTCAGGCAGGTTCTTTTCCTTGGGCATTTACTGCTGTCTACGTTGTTGGCTTTATTGCGGCAGTGGCGATCGGTTCAGTAGCGTGGTATAACTCCAAGCGTCCTCCGGGCTGGGAAAATAAAGAGCGCCCTGATATAGTGCCTGAGGTCAACGCAGAAGACCCAAACGTATAGGTTTTTGATATTGCAAATTTGATACTGTACATTGGGGGTGAAGTTGGTTCATCCCCAATTTTGCTGTCTTAGCTTATGCCAAGTGCATCTTCAGAACTGATTTGGGCGCACGTCTAACGTTGCAAAGAATAGTTTCGTGACCTAGGCGCGAACAGGCTTCATAGCGATGACAGCCTGAAAAACCATAATATTGCCCTTCCACTTCCAAAACATCGATCGGTTCCTGTAGCCCAATTTCTTGAATGGATGCCATCAGGGCAATGACTTTATCGGGATCATTTTGGCGGAAGAGCGGACGGCGAATTTCGTGGATCGGAACAGCCTGAATTTTCATCGTTCAAGAAGGCATAATGCATATTTCTATATCATACTCATAATGAGTATGAGTTATGTGAGCGATCGCAGTTTCCTTCTTGAGTCTCTTACCAGCTCTTGGGTATTTTGCTAGACATTTATTTTTGAAACGTCACCCGGATTTCAGCCCATCTAGCATGAACTTCCTATCAGCGATCGCGCCTATGCAGCATTCTAGATTTGAAGCATTATGCAGCCTGTAATGAGAAGGTCTTTTGTCAAAATATTTCTATTATGGTGTGCTTGCAGCCTGTTGATCTCTCTGGCTCTGGCGCGTCCCGGTCTGACGCAAATTGGGCAATCAGAACTTCGAGGGGTCTGGCTGACGACAGTGGATAGCGACGTGTTGTTTAGCCGCGATCGCCTGGAACCCGCCCTGCAAAGCCTAGCCGATCTGCATTTCAACACAATCTACCCGGCTGTTTGGAACTGGGGCTACACGCTGTATCCCAGTCGGACGGCAGCAGAGGCGATCGGTCATGCCACAGATCCGCGAGTGCCAAATCTGCAAAGTTGGGATGCACTGGCAGATCTGGTGAGTCTGGGGCACAAGCAAGGTTTGACCGTGATTCCCTGGTTTGAGTTTGGTTTCATGACCACTGCTAACTCAGAAATTGTGGCTCGTCATCCGGAGTGGATCAGCGATCGCCAGGACGGTACTCAAATCTGGCAAGATGGCATTTACCAGCGGCGCTGGCTGAATCCTTTTATGCCAGAAGTGCAGCAGTTCATTCAGAGCATGATTCTGGAGATCGTCACCCGCTACGACGTTGACGGCATCCAATTTGATGATCACTTTGGCTTACCTGCGGAGTTTGGCTACGACGACTTTACCCAACGGCTCTATCAGCAAGAGCATCAAGGTCAACTGCCGCCCGCTCCTGACAATGCCGAATGGACGCGTTGGCGTGCTGCAAAAATCACCGATTTCATGGCGCAGGTCTTTCATGCCATCAAGGCACAAAAGCCTAATGTCGTGATCTCGCTGTCGCCCAACAGCTATCCGTTTTCCTATCGCCAATACCTGCAAGACTGGAAAACCTGGGAGCGGCAAGGCTTAATTGAAGAGCTAACTTTACAGATTTACAGCGACAACTTACAGGACTTTACAGCAGATTTAGCCCGTCCTGAAGTGCAGGTTGCCAAACAGCATATTCCGGTTAGTATCGGTATTTTGACCGGACTCAAAGATCAACCTGTGCCGATCGCACAAATTGCAGATCAGGTTAAGAGGGTACGCGATCGCCAGTTTGCTGGCATTTCGTTCTTTTTCTACGAATCTCTGTGGAATCTTTCAGCGCAGCGCTCTGCTCTCCGAAGTGATCTAACTTTTGTAGATAACCAGACTCGCCGCGCTGCTTTTCGCCGCTTGTTCAGTTCACCCGCCGATCGCCCTAATCTGCTAGATAATTGGATGCCGCCTCGATAAGTTCGCGCTTGATAAGCACGCTTGATAAGGGCGCTTGATAAGAGCATATGGCACTGAATCGTTATTTTTCTAGGTATCGGATGGCGCTATTGCTGAGCATGGGGGCGATCGTTCCTCTCGGCTATTGGGTCAGATTTTCTCAGCTAGGATCACTCTGGATTTCCGATGCCTTGGGCAGCATTGCCTATGAGATCTTCTGGATTTTGTTAGGGGTGTTTCTGTTTCCTTTGACTTCTCCGGTAAAAGTGGCGATTACTGTTGGCTTGGCGACTGGCGCGATCGAGTTTTTACAGCTTTGGCAGCCGCCATTGCTTCAAGCGCTGCGGGCAACAGTACCCGGACGGCTGGTGCTAGGCAATACGTTTAGCTGGACAGATTTTCCGGCATACTTGACAGGCAGTCTTGCAGGATGGCAGTGGGTCATGAGGCTACGCCAGTCGATCGCTATGACTTGACAAAACATACTCATAATGAGTACGCTTTAGTTATCTTCAATTCAAGGAGCCAGTTTCATGTTGCCGAATAAAGAAGGACAGCGAGTGCCCAACGTGACGTTTCGCACCCGCCAAAACAATGACTGGGTTGATGTCACCACAGACGACTTGTTTGCTGGAAAAACGGTGATTGTGTTTTCGTTGCCCGGTGCCTTTACCCCAACCTGTTCTTCTACCCATCTACCAGGTTATAACGAGTTGGCAGGCGTATTTAAGGCAAACGGCGTAGATGATATTGTTTGTCTATCCGTCAATGATACCTTTGTGATGAACGAGTGGGCAAAAGACCAGAGTGCCGAAAATGTCAAGCTGATTCCAGACGGCAATGGCGAATTTACCGACGGCATGGGGCTATTGGTAGACAAGTCTGATTTGGGCTTTGGCAAACGCTCCTGGCGTTATTCTATGCTGGTAAAAGATAGTGTGGTCGATAAGATGTTTATCGAACCTGAAGAACCCGGCGATCCCTTCAAAGTGTCTGATGCAGACACCATGCTGCAATACATCAATGGCGAAGCCGTAAAGCCCAAGGTCGTATCATTGTTTACCAAAGTAGGCTGTCCGTTCTGCGCTCGTGCTAAAGCCATGCTAAAAGAGCAGGGTCTAGACTACGAAGAAATCGTCCTGGGTCGGGATGCGAATACGCGATCGCTCAGAGCCATCACGGGAGCAACTACTGTTCCCCAAGTCTTCATTGACGGCAAGTTGATTGGCGGATCTGAGGAATTGGCGACCTACCTTGGCGTTGCCTAGGATCTTCTCAAGGAACGATATGTAGACCTTTCCGCACAATAAGCCTTGTTGCTAAAGTATGAATAAGACAGTGAGAGGGGCGATTCGTATCCCTCTCGCTCTCTGTTTATTGGCATAGCTTAAGGAGAAGGTGGTGCTATAGGAAGGGTAGGTTCAGCAGGTTGGGCGGGTACCACAACAGGTGGGGGTTCAGAAATGGGCGCGCGTGGCGGCTCAACCACTGGAGCTTCAGGCGAAGTCATGACTGGAGGCGCAGGATCTGGACTAGCTGGGGCAGCGCTGGCGGGTGCAGGAGGATCAGAGTGGACAGGAGCCGGTTCAGGTTCAGGTTCGCTTCCGCTTGAGCTAGAAGAATCTGAGGAGCCGCTGTAGGAATCATTGGAATAGCTAGAGCTATCATTCCAGGAGCTACGGCTTTCTCCATCCCCTTCCTCGTTTTCGCGGCTGGGCCCGCTGCTAGTTTCCGCATACACACGACCCGGATGTACGGGTTCTGCCTTAATTGATCCTTCCCGATAGTCTACGTCGTTGGGAATATCAGGAAATTCTTCTACTGGAATATCGCCAGTTAGCTTACTCATGTAGTCATACCAAGTGGCGGCAGCGGTGCTGCTAGCCCCATAGGTGGGGCTACTGTCGTCATTGCCCAGCCAGACACCTGTCACAAGCTGAGGGATATAGCCTACGAACCACAGATCGCGCTTCTTCTCAGAGGTGCCCGTTTTTCCGGCAACTGAGCGATTGGCTAGAGACGCCTCTCCGCCCGTGCCGCCTTGCACGACACCCTCTAGCATCCAGGTGACGATCGCAGCGCTATCCGCATCGATCGCCCGCTGCGGCTTAAAGTCTGCTTGGTAAATCACCTTGCCAAACCGATTGAGGATACGCGTTATCGCATGAACTTCTACATGGTTGCCCTTGTTAGCCAGGGTGCCGTAAGCGCTAGTCATCTCCAGCAGGTTCACTTCAGAGCTGCCCAATGCCAGAGAGTAAGCAGGCAGAAGCTTGGACTTAATGCCCATGCGCTGCGCCATTTTGACTACAGGTGTAAACCCGACATCCACCAGGGTTTTAACCGCCACGATGT
>CASBQM010000374.1 GCA_949127645.1 Synechococcales cyanobacterium PMM_0036 | reverse complement strand
GGCGGGTAGGTTAGCAGCGGGCAGGTCGGCTGTGGGAAAAGGCGTTGGAGAAGGTGCGATCGATTGGCTATCTGGACTGGATGGAGCGGGTAAAGCAGAAACAGCGGGAGGAACAGAAAGGGCGATTGCGCTAGGAGAATCAGGAGCAGGAGAATCAGGAGCAGGAGAATCAGGAGCAGGAGAATCAGGAGCGCTAGAGGATTGGACAGGAGGAGCTTCTACAGGAATCGCCAAAGCTCCAGGCTCTAGAGGTGGCAAACTGGCACTTGCAGGAGTTGGCGGGGCTGAAGCCGATGGAGCGATCGCTCCTGGAAACACCATGGAAGGCGTGGCGATCGTTCTGGGGATAGGGCTACTGGAAGTTGCAGCAGGTAGTGCAGTCTGGCTTGTAGCTGTCTCGCCAATTAGGAGCGGACGCAGCACCCAGCGATCGCCATTAACGCGCTTCAGTTCTACCTGTCCGGGAGCAAGCACGGTGCCTGGAGCCAGTTCCATCACCAAACGCGCCTGTCCGGGCTGAAATTGAGCAATACGAATTTGCCGAATTGCTCCCGTGCTGTAGGTTTGCTCCGTAGCGATCGGGTCAACTTCAGTGTTGGGCAAATCCAGGACAATGCGCGCGGGTTCTGCCGCCAAAAAGTAGCGCGGGGTACCGCCCGATACGGTGATTTCTAGCTGGTGGGTTGCGGGGCTGTAAGTCCAGTTCAGCGTATCTGCCCGTGCGGGAGCCGCGAGAATAAGGGGGGCGATCGCGGCTAGGCTGCCAAAAGCTAAATTGCCAAAAGCTAAATTGCCAAAAGATTTGTGTTGCATCCTGTCCTCCGAGGCTGGACTCCACACAGTTATAGTACGCCTTGAAGGGAGGTTTGGGCGATCGAGGGGAGAGTTTCTACTAAATTCAAAAGCCGACATGGTATGCAGTGATGGCGATCGCCCCATCTGAACTGTAGATTGCTTCCACTCTGGTGTAAGTTGGGTGAGTCCACCAAGCCTTGATGCGGTTGCCTTGAGCAGGAGCTGAACCTAGCTTGCTGTAGCCCGCTTGAATAAGCTGTTGATCAAAATCAGTGGCAGGAAGAGTCTTAACAGTGATTTGAGGAATGCCATCAATTTTGTGCTTATCGAGGGTCATCGCTCAAGGGTCATAGCTGCTCTGATAGGTACTGTAGATGCGATATCCTGGCAGGACTAGGGCAATACCCACTGGGCTGTGAATCGTTCCTAGGTAGCTGGTTTCAGGTAAGCTACCTCTTAGCCTAATGCGCACTGAGCCGCACCAGAAATACAGTCCTGGAATTAGAGCATCCATGCTGTAAGCGATCGCCCGCAATGCTTCATCGGTTGGCTTATTAACTACGGCTGGACGATCGCAGTTTGTCTCGGTAGTAGATTTATAGGCATCATCGCCTTGACTCATTGCCATGAGAGCCTCCATTTTTTATGTCTATACTTCCACTGTATCGCCGCTTGACGATCGCCCACTTTTCCCGTATGCTCACACGTTAATAGCTATTTGCAACTCGCCGTGCGGTAGCTAAATCCCAAAAATCTAGCGCTACTCAAAGCTGTTCGAGCAGCAATGAGTAGCTGACCCCCAAACTGTGATAGGCAGTCTGGTGGCTAAAAAGGAATTTTAGCACTCCTTTCAGCCGCTCTGATGCTTCATGCTTTCGGGGCGGCTAGGTTTTTGGGTTTCTTCCCCGAAACCCAAAACAAGGAGAACTTTGATGATTAACGCTTTTCAGTCGGATCATGCCGACTCAACTTCCCATACCTCTGGTTTTGTAGAGTCTTGCTTTCAGCCAGGTTTTTTAGCGCCTGATTTTGTCGTCTTGCCCGAACCCAGCTTGCCCGATGCGCCAAAGGGAAAGGGCGATCGCGAACTCCTCTATATCCTCGTCATCGGCTCTGAGGCGGGTGTCCTGGAAACGCTTTATGAGCTTCAGCAACGCGGCTTTGCCAACGTCACCGACTGGAGCCGCAATTTACCCAGCCCCAGAGAACTGCCGCAGCCGCGATCGGGCGACGTAATGCGGATTTTGCAGCGGTATCGGCTACGGGGGTAAGGCGATGTTTAAAAGCCCCTCTCCCGCTCTGGGAGAGAGGTTAGGGTGAGGGCAGTTTTAGTTTCGTCAGTCAATTAGGCTCTACCCCTCACTCTCCTGTGGCTCCAAATCTTCCCGATTCGCACTCTGCAACTGCATCGCCTCTCCCACCGTCACATTCAGCTGATCGCCCAGCAGCAGCACCAGCGAACTCATATACAGCCACAGCAGCAGCACAATCACCGCACCTACCGCGCCATAGACCCGGTTGTAGTTACCAAAATGCTTCACATATAGCCGGAATAGGTTGGAAACGATCGCCCAAAACACCGCCGCCAAAACCGCACCCGGCATAATCGGCTGTCCTGGATTCCAGTGGCTTGGCCCATAGCGGTAGATCACGCCAAACGCTAGCGACATAATTAGTAAAATCAGCGGCAGCGCTAGCCAGCCCCAGAGCTTCAGCAATTCAGAAGCGATCGATCCGCTCTGGGATGCCACCACACTTGCCGTATTGTTCACCAACACATCTCCCACCAGCATCAGCGCCAGAGAGAGAAGCAGCATGACGATCGCCCCCAAGGTCAGCATTAGCGCCACCAGCTTCGACTTC
>CASBQM010000373.1 GCA_949127645.1 Synechococcales cyanobacterium PMM_0036 | reverse complement strand
CTTTCTCCACAGCTTGCAATGCATATTCCAGACGGTTTTTTAAGTTTGCCTGTGAGCCTCGTGACTTGGGCAGTGGCGATCGCCCTCATTGCTACATCTCTGAGTCGAGTGAAAGGCGAACGGCAAGACCGAACGGTGCCTTTGATGGGCGTTTGTGCCGCCTTCGTTTTTGCAGCCCAGATGATTAATTTCCCAATTCCGGGAGGTACGTCAGGGCATCTGTTGGGGGGGACTTTGGCAGGTGTATTGCTGGGTCCCTGGGCTGGATCACTGGTGATGGCGGTTGTATTCATCGTCCAGGGGACGCTATTTCAGGATGGGGGGCTGACCGTGCTAGGAGCCAACATCTTCAATATGGGGCTGATTGGCACATTCGGCGGTTACTACTTCTACAAAGCCCTGCGTTCAGCGTTTGGATTTAATAGCTGGCGTGGCATGAGTATTGCGGTGGCGATCGCTGCCTGGACAAGCGTAGTCATTGCCTCGCTGGTCTGCGCGATCGAACTGGCGCTCTCTGGCACAGTCCCTTTGGCAGTTGCAGTCACGGCAATGGTGGGTTGGCATATTTTGATTGGCATTGGTGAAGCGATTATCACTCTGATTGCAACGAGCTATGTCTGGAAAGTACGTCCAGATTTACTGTATGACCCGCCGCAGCTATCGCCCTTGCCTCGCTCTCTAGTGCAGCGGTAGAGTGGTGCAGCGGTAAAGCATCTGGCTGTAGAAAATTAACCTTAAGGTACGCTAACGAGGAACTAAAGCTTATGACTGATCATCCTAATCAAGCGCGGAACAGTGCTTTTGTGCTGGTGGGGCTAGGTACGGCTCTGGCGATCGCGGTATTTCTCTCACCTTTCGCCAGTAGTGACCCCGATGGACTCGATCGAGTCTCTCAAGATCACGGATTTGACAAACAGGCACAGGCAGACACCCCGGCAAAGAAGCTGCCATTTTATGGAATCTTTCAGGAGTATGCACTGAGAGGCGTACCTGGAGCAGTAGCCACTCCCCTCGCAGGTTTAATCGGGACGTTGACGGTGTTTGGGCTAGCCTGGGGAGCCGGAAAATTGTTAGTGAAGGGTTCACCTAATAATGCTGTAGACCCAGATTTTCCCGATCGCCATTCCCACTAATCCTGCCTTACTCATCCTGTGAAATAATTCATGCTGCTACATATCGGGGCGTTCCAGCTTGATATCAACAGTCAGGGCAATACACCTTGGCATGGGCTGGCTCCTCGAACACGAGTGCTTTGCGCCCTTCTATTCGTCTTTGCCACGGCTCTTACGCCCAATGAACGCTGGGGAACCTGGCTGATTTATGCTGTAGGACTGATGGGCTTGATTATTCTCAGTCGCGCTGCGCTGTCAGTTTTGCTGAAACGGGTCGCCGTGGAATCGAGCTTTATCGGCGTTGTGCTGCTGGGCACTCTGTTTCGCGGTGGGGGAACGGTGCTGTGGCATTGGGGCTGGCTCCAGATTACCAGTGAGGGTCTGGCGGTTTTGGGAAGCGTGACGGTCAAAGCACTGCTCTGTTTGCTAATGATGAATTTGCTGGTGCTGACCACCTCAATTCCGGCATTGCTTAATGCCTTAGCGGAATTAAGGATGCCCTCCCTACTGGTTGCAATTCTTGCGTCGATGTATCGCTACATTGGCGTACTAATGGAAGAGTTTGCCACTATGCGCCGGGCGGCGGCTTCCCGCAATCTTCTAAGCAGCTCTAGAGGAAAACGGTTAGTGGTGGGCAATATGATTGGCTCCCTGTTCATCCGCACCTATGAACGAGGAGAACGGGTGCATCATGCGATGCTGTCGCGGGGTTACACAGGGCTACCTCCCACTATTGAATGTCCTCAAGGGCGATCGCAAGACCGTTGGGCGATCGCTACTTTGGTTATGCTGCTACTCATAGGTCAGGTTGTATACTTTTTATAAGATTTATCGCCAAATTGTTCCATAGATGCATCATAATCCTATTTTCATTCGTCAGCTTAGCTATGCCTACCCCGATGGGCATGAGGCTTTGAGAGATATTCACCTCTCTATTGCCGCGACTGAAAAGGTGGCGATCGTCGGCGCAAACGGCTCTGGAAAGTCAACTTTTTTGCTCCACCTCAACGGTATTTTGTTGCCGCAGACGGGGGAGGTAATCATTGGCGAATTGCCGATTGTGCCACAAAACCTCAAAGCAGTACGTAACTTTGTCGGCATTGTCTTTCAAAATCCAGACGATCAGATTTTCATGCCGACAGTTTGGGAAGATATTACGTTTGGGCTGATGAATCAGGGGTTAAACAAGCATGATCTGTCTCACCGAGCGCATCACGCCATGTATGCCGTGGGACTGGAGCCAGAGCTATATGCCTCCCGAATTGCCGGAAATCTGTCGGGCGGTGAGAAAAAGCGAGTGGCGATCGCTGGAGTCTTGGCAATGCAGCCGCAGGTCTTGGTGTTAGACGAACCCTCAGCCCAGCTCGATCCGCGATCGCGACGACAGCTCATTAATCTACTGGCTAGCCTGCCCCTGACTCAGCTCATTGCTACCCATGATTTAGATTTAGCGCTAGAGCTGTGCAGCCGCACCATTGTCCTCAGCCACGGGCAAATTGTCTATGACGGCGAGACCGCAGCCGTGATGAATGACTCTACCTTTCTAGAAAAGCACGCTTTGGAGATGCCCTTGAGCCATTGCAAACCCTACTGTTTGGTTGTCGATCGACCGAGCGATCGCCCTCATCCAGCAACGTTAGGAGAGATTAGGTCCAGAGGTTAGGGCTGAAACTTTTGTGGCTTTCCCAACGTTTTGCCATATGCTATTCCAATTTTTTGTGAGATGTACTCAACGTAAGCTGATAAAGGGGAAGTTTTATCTGGAACTATATATGCTGCGTCGTTGGGTTTGGATCGGCTTAATGTCGTTAATGCTGCTGGAATTTAGGATGGACGAGGGAGAGGCGATCGCCGCCATTGCCCCTAGTCAGCAGACTCCGACCGAAGTCCGGGTGCATTTGAGCAATGCGAACGATTAGCTTGTGTTTGAGCTGAATCAAATGACTTTTGAGGTAGGCAAACGCTACAAGCTAATGTTGGATAATCCCAGCTCTTTGAAGCATTACTTCACGGCAAAGGATTTTGCCAGCGTCATCTGGAGTCAAAAAGTCGATGCGGGTAATGTTGAAATCAAGGGAGCTATTAGCGAACTAGAGCTAAGACCGGGGACGACTGCTTCATGGGTGTTTATTCTCATGAAGCCTGGAACGTATAAGCTCCGCTGTCCCATTCCAGGACATACCGAGGCGGGTATGGTAGGGGAATTGACGATCGCCAGCTAGTTTCTGCCCAGGGTCCATCCTGATCTCCACATCCAGCGCTAGGATTGCGGTGAGCAAACTTAATTTCTTCCGGGATATTCTTCCAGCATGTTCTTTAGCATCGTCATTCCTACTTATAATCGCCAGCCTATTCTGGAAAAGTGTTT
>CASBQM010000372.1 GCA_949127645.1 Synechococcales cyanobacterium PMM_0036 | reverse complement strand
TGGGTGAGCGCGATCGCCCTGCTCTCAGTGCAGAATGCTGCCCCTGTTGCTCTGCGGTTTCTGACGTTTCAATCTGTGCAGTTGCCGATGGGTTTGGTGGTTGCTTTCAGCGCCGCCATTGGCATGGTGGGCATGGCGATCGTGCTGCCGCTGTTGCAGTCTGCGATCGCGCTCACCCAAAATGCAACGATCACCATAATCACCAGCTTTGCCATAGCTTGACTCGATTAGGAACGATAGGTTTATGGGCTGGGCGACGCAGGGGCACAGGCATCCGTCAGGCAAACTACCAAAACTGATTGAATGGTTGCCTCAGCCCGGTAGTTCTGCGATTCATTGTATTCGCTCACAGGCGACGCATAAACACCCGCAGGATTTACATTGCCGTTACCCGTTGCAAAAGAGAGATTGGTAGCGGGCTGGCGCTCGAATCGGGCGTACTCCCTCGATTCGTTTCCAGTATTGTAAGCCAAGGTTGCCTTGCCGTAAGCTTTTACTGCATCTTGCAGCGTTGTGCCCGCGCCCACCCCCTCTGCCGTACGAAACCTAGGATTGTCGGTAAATACGCCCTGAATCACGTCTCCATCGGCAAACGACTGACCCGCCAGATAGAGAATATAGTATTGAGTTTCGCCTCCTTTACGGACGGCAATCGCATCAAAATCGACGATGAACGGCGCTTTAACCAAAAATTCTGTATCCCGACCTAGCCTTTGTTTTAGCTCTGCCAAAGTCATGCCTAGCTGAGCAGCGCCAATGCCCTGTGCTGAAATTAAGGAAGTCTCCGCTTGGTTCGGCTGGGGTGATACAGGCTCTACTGTTGCTGAAGGCGAGGGTGAGGCAGCGATCGGAGTGGTGCTAGGCAATTCCACAGAGCTTGAACTCGGTGAATTGCAGCCCGTCAAGAAAATTACGGTCGATAAGAGGGTTGAGCCAATCTTGAGGAGAGAATGCATCAAGTTGTGAGGTTGATTAAAGAAACGGCGATCGCTTGTTTTGTAGAGCAGTTTTGATTAAAGAAGTTCCATGAAAGCTGCAATCGTAGTTTAGGAAAGTCAGATATAGCTGTCGCTAGTTTGCTTAGCTTAGCCCTAGCTCGACCCTGGAGCGTATGGAATCGCTATTTCATGTCAGTTAGGCAGGGGTAAGCCCTCTGCATTAAAGTTCTATAGCTAAAGTTCTATAGCTAAAGTTCTATAGCTTTAGTACCGCCATAAATGCCTCTTGCGGCACATCTACTGTCCCGATCGCCTTCAGTCTCTTCTTACCTTTTGCCTGCTTCTGCAACAGCTTTTTCTTCCGAGAAATGTCGCCGCCATAGCACTTCGCCAGCACGTCTTTTCGTAGAGCCGGGATATGCTCACTAGCAATAATTCGACTGCCGATCGTCGCCTGAAGCGGAATCTTAAACTGGTGGCGCGGAATCAGTTCCTTCAGCTTCTCCACCAAAGCCTTGCCCACATGATAGGCTTTGTCCCGATGAACGATCGTCGCCAAAGGATCAACCGGATCGCCATTGATCATCACATCTAGCTTCACGAGAGGATTTTCGCGGTAGCCAATCAGGTGATACTCCATGCTGGCATAGCCCCGCGATCGAGATTTCATCTGGTCAAAAAAGTCTGTAACTACCTCCGCTAGCGGCATCTCGTAGGTGAGGGTGGTGCGCCCCTGAGTCAGGTATTTCATGTCTGTGAATACGCCGCGCCGAGTCTGGCTCAGCTCCATTAGCGCCCCCACATATTCTTCGGGGGTAATCATGTCTACCTTGACGTAAGGCTCCTCGATCTTTTCGCGCTGCTGCGGGTCAGGTAGCATACTAGGATTATCGATCAGCACTTCTTCACCGTTAATTTTGGTAACTTTATAAATTACAGAGGGGGCAGTGGTGATCAAATCCAGATCATATTCTCGCTCTAGGCGCTCCTGGACGATTTCCATATGTAGCAGGCCCAAGAAGCCGCAGCGAAAGCCAAACCCCATAGCGCTAGAGGTTTCTGGCTCATACTGCAATGCCGCATCGTTGAGGCGAAGTTTCTCTAACGCCTCCCGTAGATCTTCAAACTGGTCAGCATCTGTAGGAAACAGCCCGCAAAATACCATGGGTTTCGCTTCCGTATAGCCTGGGAGCGCTGCTTTCGCCGGAGCCGCTGAGAGAGTGATAGTATCGCCGACACGAGCATCTTCTACAGACTTGATGGCGGCAGCCAGATAGCCCACTTCTCCAGCATGCAGAGAATCAACCTGAATCTGGTTGGGAGAAAGAATGCCCAGCTCGTCGATCTGATACTCCTTGTGGGAAACCATAAACCGAACGCGATCGCCCTTCTTCACCACGCCATCCATCACCCGGAAATAGACGATGACCCCTCGATAGGCATCATAGTAGCTGTCAAAGATCAGCGCTCGTAGCGGCTCGTCTACCGTGTCTTGTGGGGGCGGCACTTTCTCGACGATCGACTCCAAAATGTCAATAATGCCAATGCCTTCTTTTGCGGAAGCCTGAATCGCATCGCTGCAATCTAGTCCAATAATTTCTTCAATCTCACCCGCTACTCGATCTGGCTCTGCGCCTGGTAAATCGATTTTGTTGAGAACCGGAATAATCTCCAAGTTGTTCTCTAGCGCCAGGTAAACGTTAGCTAGAGTTTGCGCCTCCACGCCCTGGGAGGCATCCACGACCAGCAATGCCCCTTCGCAAGCAGCCAGAGACCGAGACACTTCATAAGAAAAATCCACGTGTCCCGGCGTGTCGATCAGATTCAAGACGTACTGCTGACCGTCTTTCGCGGTGTAGTCCATCCGGGCGGCCTGAAGCTTAATGGTGATGCCCCGCTCTCGTTCTAGATCCATATTGTCGAGCAACTGCTCTTTCATCTCACGGGCGCTGACGGTTCCAGTGGTTTGAAGCAGGCGATCGGCTAGAGTAGACTTGCCGTGATCAATATGGGCAATAATCGAGAAATTGCGAATTCGAGAGACAGGTGCGTCAGTCATATAGCGGCGTAAAGTCAGAGAAAGAGATAAACGGAAACTTTAATAAGAGGTCAGTAATGAGAGGTTAGACCGCGCGAAGCCACTTAATGTATTGTAATCCTTCTCTACCCGTCACGTCTGTTTGCGGCTTAGCGTTGTAGACCGTCCATGAATACTTTAAGCTCTCGTTGCATCTAATTCCTAATTGGTATATCTCGCCTACCATGAATGAAAGTCCAATAGGGTTTAATGAATGGGTAGGGATATTTGAACTCAATGAGTATAAAAACTTAATAAGCCCATAGCTCTATGAGCGCAAGGCTTAGCGAGTCTACATTCCCTTTTGCCATATTGTTGAGAAATCTGCCATGAATGATCCTGTTGTTGAGTCTCAGTCCTCTGCCCAATTGGCAACCGATAAGGTCAGCGTTTCTATTGAAATGGATGCTGAATTGTTTGAGCAAATCAACCATCTCACAAATAATCCCAGTAAGGTGATTGAGGTTGCAGTGCGGCAATGGCTGGGCGGCGGGCGACGAGATGATGACTTAACTCGGACTCTTCGTCGAAACCCTCCTGTTCCACCCAAAGGAGAATGGAATGATTAATTTAGAAGATTACATGAAGTTTGCTTGAGGCAATCTGGATTGTCTTAAGCTCGTTTTCCCTCTAGATTTGGGGTCTCTCGCTAGATATGCGGTTTCTCGGTGGTGCACTGTTTACAGGCAGTAGTTTGCAGGCATGAGTTTACAGGCAGTAGTTTGCAGGCAATTGTCTACAGAGAATGCGCGATCGGGAAGTCTATCTCTAATAGCTTTAGTTCGACCAAATTTAGTTCAACCAAAGTTTAGCGTTTGGGCACCTACAGGCTGTATCTGCTCTGGTAAACCTGGGAAAGTGCTTTAACTCTTCATCTTGTAGTTTGCAATTCTACGCTGATGACTTTGCCTAGCGATCGTCCATTTTCAACCGAGACAGCAACCGTTGTGCCCCAGAGCTTCGGTGAATTTCTGTCGGTTCCCAGAGCCGATCTGGTCTTTACCCAAGACGGCGCAGGTCAATACCTGTCGTTCTATTGGCGAGAGGCAGAACGCTATGCTTTAGACCCGATTGGGTTGGTCTGTCGCCCGATGAAGGAGACGTTTGCCCCAATGGCGATCGCGCCTTATCTGAAGTGGGTGCATCAGGTATTAGATTATTTGATCCCTATCCGGTTCGAGTATCCGTTTGAATATGCTGACGAGTACCTGATCTTTGACCTGACTATTAGCCCCATCTTGATGCCCCATGGAACGGCTACCACTGCCGTTGTTATCGGGCAGTTTTTGGGGAGCGCCAGTCGAGAAAAAGCGTTGGAAATGGTGAATGCACTGGTGCAATCCAGCGTTTTTCCTCGAACCGATCGCTATCACAAGCGCCTGGCTCAGGTGGTTTGGAATATCCGTCGCAGTCTCGATCTAAAAATCATCTGGCAGCAGACCGTTGATGGGCTAGGAGAGGCTTTAGGGGTTAGCCGCTGCCTGATTTTTCCCTACAGACCCTCAAGCACTCAGCTAAAGGTTGCCGCAGAGTTTCATCAGCCTTCCTTAGAATCGCTCTCGCATCTAGAGCTTCCCGTTGCGGAAGATACCTATGTGGGTCAGGCACTCTCGACTCTGAAGCCTACGATCGTCTCAGGTCGCGTAGGGTCTGGGTTAGAACCTGCGACTGAAGGAAAACAGGGGATGCCGTCGATTTTGGCGATCGCCACCTGTTACCAAGATCAGCCCAATGGGCTTATTATTCTCTACCAAATCGATCCGGCACGCATCTGGAGCGACGTAGAAATTGACCTGCTTCGGGAAATTGCTGAGCAGGTAGGCACGGGCGTGGCTCATGCCACCCTGCTAGAAGAAAGCCGCAGT
>CASBQM010000371.1 GCA_949127645.1 Synechococcales cyanobacterium PMM_0036 | reverse complement strand
GCAGCTTGCAGAATCAGATCCTCGTCTAGACTATCTCGAACGCGATCGGTAATTCGCTTTAGGGTTGCCTCAAATTCAAACGCAAGCTGGAGCTGAGCAGTGCGCGCCTCCACCTCACTTTCCAAATCATCGTTCAAACGCTGAATTTCTTGGTAAAGCTTAACTTGCTGCATTCGTAGGGCTTCCTCCACCTGTTTGCGGGCGGTGGTATCCAGGGCAATTACGCCCACGCCCTGTCCTTGGGGTAGTGGTACTGGAAAGAAGGAGGTCATCCAATAGCGTGCAATTCCGGGCTGAGCCTTGCTTTCTCCACGAACTTCCACATTGGCAACGGGTTCGCCCTTATCTAGCACCTGCCGACAGATTGGCTCCAAAGCGGCAGACAACTCGGGGATCACCTCCTGCATGGTTTTACCAGGGTATGCCTCTACAGGCAGACCATAGATTTCTGCCAGAGCCTTATTAATACGAACAAACCGAAGCTGAGCATCGTAAATGCACAGCCCCGCAGAGACCGTTGAGGCAGCCGCAAAAAAAGAATCCAAAATCAAGTGCTGGGCGCTGGAGGCTATGACCCCAACCTTGGATTCACAGGTCTCAAGACCCTTTACCCTGGTGGGTTCCTCAAGATTAGGCGATTCATCTTGAAAAGAAGAAAGCATGCAGAATCTGTCCGATGATGAAATGAACTAAGTGAGCAGCGCAGCGTATCAGCCTTAGGGGAAACCGTCAAACAATGCGCGAGTCCTGTTTTCAGTGTGCCCAGCCTTTAGCAAGTAATTAGAAATACTGTGCTAACAACCTAGCTGAGATAGAAATGAGTCGGAAATAAATTAGTAAATCCTTATCAATCTGGGCAACAGTGCGCAAAATAATTTTTTCTGTAAAAGAGTGATTTTATTTTCCTGTAAAAGAGTGAACTGCGACAGGCAAGGAAAGAGGAGATGCAGACTATTTGAGGTACGCAGACTATTTGAGGTACGCAGACTACTTGAGGTATGCAGACTCAGCGAGTCTTCTAGGCTAACTAATCTCAACAAGCTTCGGCTTGATGAATTTTATTGGAGCTGCAAGGTTAAGAAGATGTGACTTTTCTAGGGACTGCTGCTAGCTGAAAGCGATCGCCCGGTTTTGGAGTCATAATTTGGGTTGAGATCTGCTTGTCTGCTAAGGTCGACCGTAGCGATTCAATGCTTCCTTTTTCCTGCAAGACAGAGGTTAGGAATCCTGCAGATTGGACGTTTCCTCCGGCTGCGGTGGGCAAAACCACCTGAGGCTTCAGCCACTCGATCACCTGAAGCGCTGTCTTGCTGCCCTGAATCACAGAACCCAAGAGAGGAATTTCCAGACTAATCAGAGGCGTAATTATAACATCAACAGGATCTACGGATTGCAGAATGGCTGAATGAAAGCCATGAGGCTCATAGTACAGCCTGGTATTGCTAATTAACTCTGTAAGCAGGTAGCCATTCTCGACCAGAAGCGGCCCAATGGGTGCCCCCGGAGTTGCCTGAATGGTAAGGCGATCGCGCCCCTGACTTTTTAAAACATGACTTTCGCCATGTGCCAGAGCTGTAACATGGGTATACCCTAGTTTCTGAACTACTTTGGCGGCGTTAGGAGAAGCCACAACTGGAATGGAGCGATCGAGCTGTTGCAGGGTAAGCGTATGGGCGTGATCTTCTAGTCCCTGAGATAGAAGAATCAGATCAATATTTTCGGGAATCACAGGCTGCTGGGTATGGGTGCCTTTAAACAGCCAGGGCATATTGCCAAATACGAGGGAGCCAATCAGCCAAGGATCTAGAAGAATACGCTGTTCTCCTATCTCAATCAGCCAAGAATTATTGTCTAGCCAGGTGAGATACATTGCTTACGTTCCTTATCGTCAGCTATAGGTTTCCCCAATCGATTCTCATTGTAACAAGCGGTTTGTAACAATTTGTTCATGATGACCCTGATATGACCTTGGGCAAACTGTCCTAGCGTCAGCCTCCTTCAAGATAAAGATCCGCTAATCTTTAGTTCAGGCGATTCTTTTCTTCTGTGCAATTCTCTAATTTAGGCAATTCTCTAATTTAGGCAACAACGGGTGCGGCTAGGGGGTCTAGAGTGTTGAATGCATCTAGGATATTACCCCAGCGATCTGGAGCCATCTTCTTTCATCCCGATTAGTTCATCGATCGCAACTCTTATGGCACAACACTCTAATTCTTCAGGTTCGGGAAATTGGCTGGGACGCGCTTTTATGGGCATCGTCTCAATTACGGCAACTGCTGTGGTCTCTACTATGGTGCAACGCTATTTTGCAACCCCTGCTTCTTGGACTCCCGCCAGTGCGCCTCCTGCTGTTCAGCCTGGACTCAGTGCCGAGCCTGTGTCTGATGCAATGCCCTTAGAATCTCCCCTCTTGACGAATCAGGCAGAGACGAATCAGGCAGAGATAAATCAGCCCGATCAATCGGCTGAAATGGGGCAATCGACTAACAGTCCGATTCAAGTTGAGACTCAGCCTGTGCCTGACTCCGCCTCGTCCTCGTATAATCAGGCGGCTAGTCAAACGACTGAAAGCTCGGAGCTGTCTGCTTCCGAGCCGCCTGCTTCCGAGCCGTCTAGTGGCGCTGCTCTAAGAGAAAAGCTGGACAGCGCGCTGAGAGATAAGTGGAGAAAGCAATAACGTTGGGTTAGGAGCATTCTTGTGAACCGCGAACTCCAGCAAACGCTTGAGCAGCAGAATATTCGATTTGTGCGGGTGCTATGGTGCGACAACGCGAACGTGATTCGCGGCAAAGCTTTTCATACAGGCTTTTTGGCAGAGCATCAGCAGCAAGGTGTCAGCATTGCGATCGCTCAACAGGCAATTCCCGTCATGTATGATGCGGTGGCTCCTGATAGCGGGTTAGGTCCCGTGGGTGAAGCATGGCTTGTGCCTGACTGGTCAACCTATAACGCCTTGCCTTATGCTCCGGGTCATGCCCGAGTCATGGGCGACATGGTGCGGGGCGGCGAACCGTGGGCACTCTGTCCGCGAGGTTTTTTGAAGCGGATGATTGCTGAAGCCGAAGCTGAAGGATTGCAGGTTTTGGCGGCTTTTGAAAACGAATTTTATTTGCTGCGGCAGACGAGCGATCGGGCGGCGATCGTTCCGGCAGATGAAACCGTATTTGCCTCGACCTTGGCAATGGATCTGAATCATGCCGTCATTGATGACATTACCGAAGCGCTGCTAGCTCAGGGCATCCCGGTCGAGCGCTACTATCCAGAGTCGGGTGGGGGGCAGCATGAGATTGCCATCCGCTACACTCAAGCCTTGCAGTCTGCCGACTGGCAAATTGCCTTCCGAGAAACCGTACGGGGAGTCGCGTTGCGTCATGGTTTACGAGCCTCTTTTTTGCCCAAGATTTTTGCTGACCAGGCGGGTAGTGGCTGTCATCTGCACCTGAGTTTGTGGCGACAGGGAGAAAACCTGATACCGGGCGAGCAGGGCAAACTATCGGCGATCGCCCGTTCTTTTGTAGCGGGAATTTTGCATCACCTGCCTGCCCTCATGGCGCTGACGACCCCTAGCGTCAATTCTTATCGTCGGCTTCAGCCGCACTTTTGGAGCGGAGCCTACCGCTGTTGGGGCATGGATAACCGTGAGGCGGCGGTGCGAGTGCCCAGCAATCCTGAGCCTCCCAGCCCTACCCATATTGAACTGAAAACCGTAGATGCTTCGGCAAACCCCTATCTAGCATTGGGAGCAACGATCGCCGCAGGGCTAGACGGCATTCGGCAGGAGCTAGATCCCGGTGAGCCTGTAGCGATTGATCCAGGGCATTTACCTGAAGCAGAGCGGCGGCTACACGGCATTGATCGCTTACCAGAGAACCTAGGAATGGCGATCGAACACTTGTCCTGCAATAAAACTTTACTGGATGCCTTGGGCACAGATTTGGCGCAAGCTTTTTTGGCAGTACGCAGAATGGAATGGAAAGCCTTACAGGAGAAGCCTTTAGAGGAAGAGGTGAAGCTGCTACTAGAGCGCTATTGACAGGATTGAATCTGGACTGCCCTAGTTTTTTTGAAAAAAACTTTCGTAGGGGGTTACACCCCTCACCTACTTCATGGCATACTATGTTATGTAGATG
>CASBQM010000370.1 GCA_949127645.1 Synechococcales cyanobacterium PMM_0036 | reverse complement strand
TGGAAGATGCAGTCGGATGTTTGGGGGACGGTATCGCCCGATGGTTCGGTGTCACATATTACTGGCGGCAACTTTGCGGCTGGTGCCATCACCATCAACGGCTGGTTGCGCGATTTCCTCTGGGCGCAGGCCTCCCAGGTGATTGGCTCCTACGGGTCGGCGCTTTCGGCTTACGGTCTGATGTTCCTGGGCGCACATTTCATCTGGGCATTCAGCCTGATGTTCTTGTTTAGCGGTCGGGGCTATTGGCAAGAGCTGATCGAATCGATCGTCTGGGCACACAGCAAACTGAGGGTGTCTCCTGCAATCCAGCCTCGCGCTCTGAGCATTATTCAGGGTCGTGCGGTGGGGGTTGCTCACTTCTTGCTTGGAGGAATTGCGACCACCTGGGCATTCTTCCTGGCTCGAATTATTGCAGTAGGCTAGCGTTGGCTGATCGCGGATTTTCTCTCTAGATTATGTGGGCATGGGCTTGTCTGTGCCCCTTACTTAGCTCAAGGGAAAGAATAGGCGAGAGGCGACGCTAATTGAGAACTTCAATTAGGACTTATGGCAACAAAATTCCCAAAATTTAGCCAGGATTTGGCTCAGGACCCGACCACGCGTCGGATCTGGTACGGGATTGCCACCGCCCACGACTTTGAGAGCCATGACGGCATGACGGAAGAGAATCTTTACCAAAAGATTTTTGCTTCCCACTTCGGTCAAGCGGCGGTAGATGCCTTCACCCGTGCAGGTGCGTCTAACCCTGTCAACATCGCCTATTCGGGTGTCTACCACTGGTGGTACACCCAAGGGATGCGGACGAATGCTGATCTGTACCAAGGCTCCATCTTCTTGCTGTTCTTGGCAGCAGTGATGCTGTTTGCGGGCTGGCTCCATCTGCAGCCCAAGTTCCGTCCCAGCTTGTCCTGGTTTAAGAACGCGGAGTCTCGCCTCAACCACCACTTGGCTGGTCTGTTTGGCGTTAGCTCTTTGGCTTGGACAGGGCACATGGTTCACGTTGCCATTCCCGAATCGCGGGGTGTGCATGTGGGCTGGGACAACTTCCTCTCGGTGAAGCCTCATCCTGAAGGTCTAATGCCTTTCTTTACGGGCAACTGGGGTGTGTACGCCCAAAACCCAGATAGTGCGAACCATATTTTTGGCACCTCTCAGGGTGCTGGAACTGCAATTCTCACATTCTTGGGCGGCTTCCATCCTCAAACTGAGTCGCTGTGGTTAACAGATATTGCGCATCACCATCTGGCGATCGCCGTTCTGTTCATCATTGCGGGTCATATGTACCGCACCAACTTTGGTATCGGTCACAGCATCAAAGAAATGCTGGATTCTAAGAAAGGTCTACTCAGCGCCAAGAGTGAAGGTCAGTTCAACCTGCCTCACCAAGGTCTGTACGATACTCTGAACAATTCCCTGCACTTCCAACTGGCGCTGGCTCTGGCTGCTCTGGGCGTAATCACGTCTCTGGTAGCTCAGCACATGTACTCGCTGCCTCCCTATGCTTTTATGGCACGGGATTACACGACTCAGGCGGCGCTCTACACGCATCACCAGTACATCGCTGGTTTCATCATGGTGGGGGCGTTTGCTCACGGCGCGATCTTCCTGGTGCGGGATTACGATCCGGCTCAGAACAAGGGCAACGTACTCGATCGCGTTCTGAACCACAAAGAAGCCATCATCTCTCACTTGAGCTGGGTTTCTTTGTTCCTAGGCTTCCATACCCTGGGTATCTACGTCCACAATGACGTGATGCAAGCCTTTGGTACCCCTGAGAAGCAAATCTTGATTGAGCCTGTGTTTGCACAGTTCATCCAGGCTTCTCATGGCAAGCTGCTGTACGGCTTTGATACATTGCTCTCAAACCCGGACAGCATTGCTTCGACGGCTTGGCCTAACCACGGCAACGTCTGGCTGGCAGGCTGGCTAGAGGCGATTAACAGCGGCAAGAACTCTTTGTTCTTGACCATTGGACCTGGTGACTTCCTGGTTCACCATGCGATCGCTTTGGGACTACACACCACCACCTTGATCTTGGTCAAGGGTGCGTTGGATGCTCGTGGCTCTAAGCTGATGCCTGACAAGAAAGACTTTGGCTATGCCTTCCCTTGTGATGGTCCGGGTCGTGGTGGTACTTGTGATATCTCGGCATGGGATTCGTTCTACCTTGCGATGTTCTGGATGCTGAACACGCTGGGCTGGGTTACTTTCTACTGGCATTGGAAACACTTGGCGGTCTGGAGCGGCAACGTGGCTCAGTTTAATGAGTCTTCGGTGACAATCATGGGCTGGCTGCGGGACTATCTCTGGCTCAACTCGTCGCAGTTGATCAATGGATACAACCCCTACGGCATGAATAACCTGGCGGTTTGGGCTTGGATGTTCCTCTTTGGACACCTGGTTTGGGCGACGGGCTTCATGTTCCTGATCTCCTGGAGAGGCTATTGGCAGGAGTTAATCGAGACGATCGTTTGGGCACATGAGCGGACTCCGCTAGCGAACTTGGTTCGTTGGAAGGATAAGCCTGTGGCAATGTCGATCGTTCAAGGTCGTGTGGTTGGCTTGGCTCACTTCACGATCGGCTATGTCTTAACCTACGCCGCCTTCTTGATTGCTTCGACGGCAAGTCGATACGGTTGATCGGCTAGTGTTAAATAGATAGAAAAGTCCCCTGCTTGGTAGCAGGGGACTTTTTTAGCACTAGGCGACGAACTTGAAGTCAGCGTTGAGCTTAACGTTTACTGAGTCTTGAACAATGCCAATCCGATCTCTGTTGCCAAAGGCATCTGTGAAGTAGATTTCGGTGTCTTTAGCGCTAGAGCCAATGCCGCCGACTGAAGCGTATTTCAGATCATATTGACTAATCTTGCCTTTAACTTCAATCCAGTCATTAACCTGGTTCCAGTCTTGAATGACTGCATACCCATCTCCGGTCTCAACATAGGAAACACCCCAAGCTCCGCCCAATACGAAGTAATCGCTACCTGCTCCACCCGTCAGCCGATCAAACTGCGAATCATTGGTGCGTGTGGTGCCGTAACCATTGAGGCGATCGCTACCATCTCCCCCCACCAAGCTATCGTTACCTAATCCGCCAATCAAGCTATCGTTGCCGCCAGCTCCATTCAGGAGATTAGCTCCACTATTGCCCACGATCGTGTCAGCATTATTTGTACCGATGACATTAGCAAAATTTTCGACTGTGAATGTAAGATTTCCGACAACAGGTATCGCATTGACAGCCATCTGATTAGCTGCCATGTTGATGTTGAAGTACGTGCTGCCGCTGCCGCCAGTTCCATCAATTGTATTGGCTTGACCTGCAGCACCTACAATCCGTTCGATACCATCCATTTGATCCGTGCCTAAGCCATTTTTGCTCACTATTCCTCTAGCAAGCAGCGTGATCGGTTGCCCAAGAGTGCTGTAGTCTGCAGTATCGTAGCCAGTTCCGCCAATTAAAGTATCGTTGCCGCTGCCACCGCTGAGCGTATCATTACCGCTACCCGTTTCGATGCGATTACTTACTCCATTGCCAATCACATTATCATTGCCGCCTCCAGTAATAATCGATTCAAAATTGAGAATTTGTTCGTTATAGAATCCTGGGAAAGACGCAACGCCTGTAGCAAGATTATAGGTACCGCCACCATTCCAGTAACTATAGTCAACGGTATCTACGCCTGCACCCCCATCCATATAATCTTGACCGCCGCCACCGCTAAGGGTGTCATTGCCGCCGCCTCCTTCAAGGCGATTTTCCAAATCGTTGCCAATGATGTTATCGTTACCACCCCCGGTAATAATCGATTCAAAGTTAAGGATTTGTTCGTTATAAAAACCTGGGAAGGAAGCAACGCCTGTTGCAAGATTATAGGTGCCACCACCATTCCAGTAACTATAGTCAACGGTATCTACGCCTGCACCCCCATCCATATAATCTTGACCGCCACCACCGCTAAGGGTGTCATTTCCTTGCTGCCCATAAATGTAGTCTTCGCCCTCTCCACCATAGAGGGAATCATTGTAAATAGTGCCGTTGATAATAGACATTGGAGTGTTCCTAAATATGTTTTAAGTGAGTAACGCTTCAGTCAGTCTGTGCTTTTTGAACCGTTATAGACTTATCTGAAGTCACTGGAATTGTTATGCAAAGGTCTATAGAATTTTGTGAAAGCCAGGGTAAAATAGTATGTATGGACTACAAATAGTATGTATGGACTATTCGATCGCCCTCACCACTCTCAAGCAAGCTGATCCAATATTGGGAGTAGCGATCGATCGCGTAGGAGACTGCACGTTAAACCAAGAGCCGCACCAGGGTGAACTGCTTGACTCTTTGGCAAGATCTATTATTTACCAACAGCTTTCTGGCAAAGCAGCGGCAGCTATCCATCGCCGTTTTCTTCAGCTTTACCCTGAGCTTGATTTACTCACAGCAGAAGCTATTCTCAACACCCCTGATGAGGCTCTTCGGAGCGCTGGATTATCTCGATCTAAAGTGTTGTACATCAAAGACTTGGCGCAAAGAATCCAGAAAGGGCTACCGACGATCGCTCACCTGGAAACCCTGGACGATGAGTCAATCATTCAGCTATTGACGCAAGTTAAGGGCATCGGGCGCTGGACAGTGCAAATGCTGCTAATTTTCCGGCTACACCGTTGGGATGTTTTACCTGTAGATGATTTGGGCGTTCGTAGTGCAATTCGTAACCTTTATCGCCTGGAAGAATTACCCGATAAGAGAACCGTCGAGCGCATAGGGCAAGTCTGGAAGCCTTACCAGACGATCGCTTCCTGGTATCTATGGCGTAGTTTAGATTTAAGAGAAACGGCTCAGATTTGAAAGGACTTCCTGGGAAGGGAATATTTTGTTTAAGATTTATGAGAGAGCGATCGCGCTTCCCGCTCAGCACACCTTAAAAAAGCGCAGTATGTCTCTAAAGAATTGGTGGTCAAATCTCCTATCATCAACGCCCTCAGAGGCTAGGGTGACAGGCATAGCTCTAGATTCTGCGACGGCAGGGGGGGCGCTCATTCAAATTGAGCGGCTGAGCAAACTCTATGAAGAAGGTGAGCTACGACGGGCTATTTTTAACGAAGTGAATCTAACGTTTCAACCTGGAGAGTTTGTGGTGCTGCTAGGGAATAGCGGCAGCGGAAAAAGTACGCTGTTAAATCTAATTAGCGGCATCGATCAGCCCTCCTCTGGAGTCATTCGGATCAACGGGGTGGCGATAACCGAGCTAGACGAGCGATCGCGCACTCTTCTCCGCCGCGACCAGATCGGTTTTGTATTTCAGTTTTTCAATTTAATTCCAACTTTGACCGTTCTGGAAAACGTGACGCTGCCTCAAGAACTCGCTGGGGTCTCTTTCCCTACGGCTGAGAAAGCGGCTTTGAGCTTACTCGAACAGGTGGACTTAGCCGATCGTGCTACCACCTTTCCTGACAAGCTTTCTGGCGGACAGCAGCAGCGGGTGGCGATCGCTCGTGCCCTGGCTCACGATCCGCAGTTGGTGCTAGCCGATGAACCAACGGGTAATCTAGATGAAGAAACGGGGCTGAAAGTCCTGAAGATCTTGTTAAATCTGACCCGAAGTGCCAACAAGACGCTAATCATGGCAACCCATAACCCCGATATTGCCCGGAGCGCCGATCGCGTTTTGCGAGTGCAAGAAGGGCATTTGGTGCCTGTGATCATGGATGAGATTCGCTAACGTTACGGGAGTTAGAGCGATGACAGGATTGACCTTGCCTTTCAGAGTAGATCTGAAACACGTTCATCTTACCGATGACCAGTTTTATCAGCTCTGCATTAATAATTCAGAGCTGCATATTGAACGCACTGCTAAAGGAGTTTTGGTGTTTATGCTCCCCATTGGAGGTGAGAGTGGTAATCGAGAGATGCAGTTAGGCGGCGAGCTGTATCTGTGGAATAAATAAACCCAATTATGCAAAGTCTTCAGCTCCTCCACGATCTTCAAATTGCCGGGTGGGGGAAATCGCTCGCCCGATGTGGCATGGATAAAACTCTCTCGATGGCAGGCGTTAACGATCGAGCAGCGCCAGAAATTTCCGCCGATCGCCCCTGATTTTGTGATCGAACTGCGTTCTCGCACAGATGAGCTGCCGACGCTTCAGGAAAAGATGCAGGAATATAGAGAGAGCGGAGTAAATCTAGGCTGGCTGTTTAATCCTCAGGATCAGCAGGTGGAAGTCTATCGGCAGGGACAGGATACAGAGGTGCGATCGCTGCCCACTGAGCTTTTAGGTAAGGCGATTCTCCCCAGCTTTGTGTTGCAGGTCGATCGGTTTACAGACTAGCTACTTTGGTGCGCTTCGGGTCAGCACCTGCCAAATAATAAAAGCCGCAAAGGCGCTGTAGCCAACGACGGTCAGCCATTCTAGCGATCGGTCGGCAGAATAATCTACAGGTGCATAGCAATAGGTTGAGTCAATTATCTACTAGCTGTACTGCGATTGCCACAGATCCTAGTCACCATCTCGTACAATCTAAAATACAAAATCTAAAATCCAAAATCTCAAGCCATTCCAAGCTTCGCAATACTTTGTTACAGTTTGGCTGATGCCTTATTCCTCAGCCCTGTTTTCATACTGTAGGTTTTCATACCGCAGGTTTTTGTACTGTAAGCTTCTGTACTATAAGTTTTTGTACTGCAACAAGTATGCTGATTTCTCCGATTCCCATTCTGTCCAATCGTCCGCTCTGGCGGTTGGCATGGCAGCGTCTACGTCAGCGTCCATTGCAGTATGTTTTGTGCATTTTGGGAATTGCCCTGGGCGTTGCCATGATGGTGTCGATTGATCTAGCAAACGGCTCCGCTCAACGCGCCTTTTCGCTCTCGACGGATGCCATCACCGGACGGGCAACCCATCGG
>CASBQM010000369.1 GCA_949127645.1 Synechococcales cyanobacterium PMM_0036 | reverse complement strand
TCGGTGGGTGCAGTTCTTGCAGCTTATTTGTTAGTATTCGGCATCAAGTTGTTTGAAGTTATCCGAGAGGGCAAGGCAATTCAGTCTTTCTAGCAAGGACTGCAAAACTCGTACTGTGGACAGGCGCTACAGTAGTATTAAGAAAATTAGCGTTGCTGGTTTTATGTATAAATTTTTTTGAAAGGGGCGCTCCGCGCCCCTTTCAAAAAAATTTATACTCAGATTCAGCACTGCCAGAAAATCTATCAGCTTGAAGCAATGAGCAGTTAGAAGCCTTGAGAGTAGAACCGACATGACAATTACAGCGATCGAACTACCGATGGAAAAAATTGCTGAATTTTGTCTCCGATGGCAGGTGACAGAATTTGCCCTATTTGGCTCCGTCCTGCGCGATTACTTTCGCTCCGACAGCGATGTTGATGTGATGGTGCAATTTCACCCAGACGCTCACCCCACCTTCGGCAGCCTAGATCAGATGGAAGCAGAACTCAAAACCGTTTTCCATCGAGATGTTGATTTGATTACCCGTCAGGGCATTGAAACCAGCCGTAACTACCTACGCCGTCACGAAATACTTTCCTCTGCTCAGGTAATTTATGCAACGGGATCTTCAATTCCTGCTTGATATGCTGCAATCCGCAGAGTTGATCCTGACCTACACGGCTCAATCCTCGAAAGATAAGTTTGTTGCAAATGTGCGGCTGATTCAGTCATTCGGCGGCTATTGGTAGTTGCTGAAGCCGCAAGACGAGTTTCAGACGTAACCCGACAGGCATTGCCGAATGTCTCTTGGCAAGAAATCAACGGAATGCGAAATCGGTTAGTCCACGAATATGATGATGTTAATCTCAATATCGTTTGGGATGTAGTTAAATTTGAGATACCGCCTCTGATTGAGGAGTTGAAGTTGGAGATTCCTCCTGAATCTTGACGGCAATTAAGTCGGCGTGGCGATTCTCTTCGAGACGGCAAAGCCGAACGCGGCGGCATAACAAATCGTTGCGGCGGCGGAATGAAGATGGTCGGTGGTGATGCCCAGGTTATTTACCGCCGCTGAACTTGGTCGTTAGACCGCTTCTATTTTTGATATTTCTTGACGCTGTAAAATAGCAGATCGCGTAGGGTGCGTTGCAGCTTAGCAAACGCACCATTCTCATGAGAATTCCAACATCATCCCTCGCACATAGAAATTCTAATCCCTAGGATCTATCTGCCAGATTAGCCACAGCGATAGTCATTGGAATAATGGGCAACACGAACATTGACGATGTGTTTGCTCGATCGCAACGCACCCTACAGGCTGCATTTGATATGTACGAACAACAGATGACCTTTTCAAAGGCAAAAGTCGCTAGTTTGTCGAGTAAATTGAACTAAAATCAAGGGCAGGAGGATTTGTTATGCAAACTACTGCCCAAGAAATTTATACCCAGGTGGTTCGAGACTTGTCACCAACTGAGCGGCTGCGATTAGCAACACTCATTCTTAACGAATTAGTTGGACAACAGCTACCAGCGGTTAGCCAGAGCGATGCCTGGACTGAGGAAGATCAGATCGACCTCGTAAATTTTTCACTACAGTACGCAGCGACCACTTTCTCTGATATGGAGGGGATTGAACTGTGACGTTCTGTCCCGGAGATTTAGTTACAGTTGATTTTCCTGGTGTAACAGGAGTTAAGCGTCGTCCAGCTATAGTCTTGTCATCAGAGACTTACCACTCGCTTCGACCAGATGTGATAGTTGGACTCATTACAACTCAGACCAAAGTACTAGGAATTACTGATTATGCGCTTCAGGACTGGGCATCAGAAGGGTTGCGGGCTGCTTCGATATTTCGTTGCTTTATTGTGACCCTGCCACCGTCCGCGAGTTTAGTTTTTATTGGGCACTTGTCGGAGCGTGACTGGCGAGGAGTTAAGACTTGCGTCAAAATATCGCTCACAACTTTGGATGATGAAACACCCTAGAGCGCGTAGGGTGTGTTGCGGATTGGCAAACGCCCCATTTTCATGAGAATTCCAACATCATCCCTTGCACATAGAAATTCTGGCGTTGCTGAATGCAGGTATGATTTGCCCTCATCCCCAACCCTTCTCCCTAGGGAGAAGGGAGCCAGAAGTCTTGTTCCCTCTCCATTCGGGAGAGGGCTAGAGTGTAGCTTGCTTCCCGAAGGGTGGGGGAATTTGAGAATTCATACATTGATTCAGCAACGCCTGATTTAATTGGCATCAGTTTTGGACAGCTAACCTTTCAACAACAGCGCAATAACATACTAGTGAAGCTATGACAAAGCAATGTTCTCTTGATAGAAGATACGAGTCTTCGGGTCATCAATCGTGCAGACTTTGTATAGAGAAAACTCAGCCTTAGAGACGTTTTTCGATCGCCTGATTACTTGTGAAAAGTCTCAACGATGCATGAGAGATCGCTCAGGCACAAATTTCAGAAGGCAACTGAAAAAACTAAGCCGTCCTCACCTCAACCTCTCTCCCAGAGCGCATGAGAGAAGGGGTCGGGGATTGTTTTAACCCAGATGAGCGACTTTGACGAGCGATCGCTTCTCCTCAATTGTCAAGAAATGTATCCAGTCTTAAAGATGGGTAGCTGACTCAAAAGATAATCAACTGCTATGGAGCAGATTTTTTAGGCATAACGGCTACCCAGGAAACTACATTTCTGAGACGAATATAAATATTGTTTAATTTTTATAACGCTTTATGATAATTTAGTAACTGGGATAGAGCTATTCCCAAATCTTGCTTCATCTTGAGCTAGTCAAAAACCGAGTGAGGTACTCTTTTATATGGCAATCACCATTGATTCCGCACGTGGTATTTTCCCCAGCACTCTGTCGGCTGATGCCGTTCCAGCGCTGACGGCACGATTTAATCAGCTCAATGCTGAAGATCAGCTTGCCTGGACTTGGTTCGCTTTTTTGGAAATGGGCAAAACAATCACGGTTGCCGCTCCGGGCGCAGCTAATATGCAATTCGCTGAAGAAACGCTAAGCCAAGTCAAAAAAATGTCTTTTGAAGAGCAAACCCAGGTGATGTGCGATCTGGCAAACCACGCAGATACGCCCCTTTGCCGCACCTATGCCATCTGGTCGCCCAACATCAAGCTAGGCTTCTGGAATCAGCTTGGAGAATGGATGGAGCAAGGCATCGTTGCGCCTATCCCAAAGGGCTATAAGCTTTCAGCCAACGCTAACGCTGTACTGGAAACTCTCAAGACGCTCGATCAAGGTCAGCAAATCACCGTATTACGAAACTCCGTGGTAGACATGGGATTTGATACGGCTAAGCTAGGCGGCTACACCACCATCTCTGAACCTGTGGTTGTGCCCCAAGAAATGTCTCAGCGGACTCAAGTCACCATTGAGGGCATCGACAACCCAACGGTGTTGAGCTACATGAATAACCTGAACGCCAATGACTTTGACGAACTCATCAAGCTGTTCGTTGAAGACGGGGCTTTGCAGCCTCCCTTCAAAAGACCGATCGTCGGCAAAGAGGCAATCATGCGGTTCTTCCGGGAAGAATGCCAGAACCTAAACCTGATTCCTGAGCGCGGCGTGGTCGAACCCGCAGACGATGGCTACACTCAGATAAAAGTCACAGGCAAAGTTCAAACCCCCTGGTTTGGCGCAGCCGTGGGCATGAACATGGCTTGGCGGTTTTTGATCAATCCTGAAGGCAAGATTTTCTTCGTCGCCATTGACCTGCTAGCTTCTCCCAAAGAGCTTCTGAATTTGGTTCGCTAGAGCTGAGTTGGCTAGAGAAGGCTAAAGCGATCGACTCTGGGCGATTAAGGTGAGCGCTCCCCTAAAAAGGGGCGTTCTACCCATCTCAAAAATTAATAATATCAACCCTATTCATTACCCTACAAGTCTTAGATTGAGTCATGCAAGTGAGTGAAGCTGAGTGGACTGACGTAGAAAAAAATATAGCCAGAACTGCCTTTGAGCAAGCCTATGAGCGAGAAATTGAGGCTTTGATTCAGCAAGTCCGAGCAGAGGCAAGTACTTTGACGGAGTTGGGCGATCTCTGGCAGCTCCACGACTTCTTGAGTGCCAGAAGGCATGAGGTAGAAGGAAAGTATGACTATCAATATTCAGGGCTACTCTTTGTCTTTGCTGGGCTGGTCAAAGAGGGCTGGCTTCACCTCAGCGATTTAGAAGGTCTGGGTAGAGACAAGCTCTCCAAGGTTGCGGCATTGGCACGGATGTAGCTTGCGTGCTGGTTGCCTCTAAAATGATGTTAATAAATCAAGACGGCATTTTGTGGCGAGAGTCTATCTAGAAGACATTTCCCGACGGTTTGG
>CASBQM010000368.1 GCA_949127645.1 Synechococcales cyanobacterium PMM_0036 | reverse complement strand
GTACACCATGCGCAAACGGCACGGCAGAACTCCGAGGACGGGCGGCAACTTCGTGAAATTGCAAATTCAAGCTCGGACGCACGCTACTCAAAGCAAGACGCGTTTGCTCAAGGTATTTCCCTAGCGATTCCTTTTGCGGTCCCCGCATAGCATTCACGATTATGTCCCACTTCGTGAATACAGCATCAATCCTACAAGACGGTGAAAGAACGTTAGCTTCCAAGATACTCCGCAGTATCGATCGCGTGTCATTGCGAGCCCCGTGCCGAAGTTTCGGATCGACGACCTTCTCACCATCAACCACGAGACACAGTTGGTCTGCTCTCTTGAGTGCCTGAAGATCTTGAGCGGCGGCACTTGAATCGCGGATTTTTGCAAACTGCTCACCCGAGATATCCGCGAGCAGTAAATGGATATCGCGCAACGAGGCTCGCTCAAGGGTGGCGAGCCGAAGATGAAGATACCGTTCCCCGTTCCGCATCGAGGTATGCGGCGTTTCTGGGGTCAAACGGCCAGAGTGTGCACGTCCATCGTGGCATCTCTTCTCAAAGCCGACTAGCGTCCGAGACCCTCCGAACAAATAGCCAGAAACGGGGGCTTCTTGGAACGATTCATAGAGAGACGTTATAATAGTGGTCTTTCCACTTCCATATGGTCCCGCAACGACGACAAGTCGTGTAGGTCCGCTGCGAGCTATTTGGTTTGCTTGTTCTGACGATAGAGCGTCACCCGACGGCAGATCCACAAACTTTGAAATACTAGGCTCAGGTTCACTCACGTTGTCCGGTACCGCAGCCGAGGAAACATAGGGACATTCTTCGACAGGGTCGAAGCCCTCCAAGCACTTTCCGGTAGTGTGTATTTGGCAGCCAGATTGGCTACAGACTCGGATGGTCATGACGTCATCTTCTCAGCGTTAGCACGTAGAAACATGCGCTCTCGGTACAACTGAAAGGCTAGATCACAAACGCGAAGTGCTTGATCGCTCGGTACATCACAAGCCTTCCGATAGACTGGCAACCAATCCTGGTCACCATCAGTAACCAATGAGGTCTTAATTGCTAAGAGAACAGGACAAAGGCTCCCAGCGAAATCGGATGGATACTGAACCGTTACTTGCTCTCTCCAAGATCGAGACATCGCATTAACAGATGCAGATATCGATGTGGTATCATGAGTAGGTCGAAGGCCTGCGGCTTCGAGTGCGCTTAGCAACAGTCCAAATACTGCATTTGACGCTGGCACAATCTCGGTAAGATCAGCTAATTCCATCGGAAACAAGAGCGGCGCCACGCCAGTACCAACTTCATTGAATGGCTTTTGAAGCTGCTTGCTGTACGAGTTCTGCAGCCACCAGAGGAAATTAATTTCCTCCCGCTGCGCGGCAACAAGTGCACACAGCACACCCACCGTTCCATTTGAACTTAGAAAATACTGCGAAACGCGCTGCTGAAAATCTTCGATGAGATCAAAAACGGCATCGTGAGCCGTGGGCGCTCCCGCTGGCGTAAAAGAATTATCAGGCACCAGCGCTGTGTATGTGGCCTTGTCGATTAATGGAAAGCTGTCAATTTTCTTAGGTACTTCTCGCAGTGCTCGGCCTTGCGCAATCAGATAGGTTTCTGCGGCCTGACGATAATTGTCATCAGTACTTACTGAAGAGCGAGAGAAGAGGCCGCACACTAAGCCGGAAGCGATTGCCGTGGCTATTTCTCCCGGTTGAGTCAGTCGTAAACGCAACACTACACCTGCTAAGACTCGTATCTCTTCAGCTCCATCTCGCACCGAGAATGATTCATCATTTTTGCGAATGACTTCTACAAACTGAGAAGATGCTGCTTCGAAACGCGCATCCCTCAAGATAACTAACTTCAACAGATCAACGACGAGACCTGCCGTCAGCATATTCGCAAACTCTTCTACAGCCGCCCATCGCTTCTGCAGCACCCCGTCCAGCGGAGTCACCGTGACAGAGCGATACCAGCTCGGAAAGTCGGAATGCATTGCCATCTGATGTCTCCACGCCGCCTGTAAATTCCTACGCAACGCTTGCAGTACTGTAGTCACGATGGTCATGCCCGCTTGAGTTGTAGTCTCCGATAAACATGATTTCTTCCTTCGACCATCGTCTGGGAAAAATTCGAAACTGAAGATGCCTCTCATCCGTCGCACGCAGAGCAACTACCGAGTAACGTGGCTGCCAATCCGGCTCAAGCCGGTCAGGATGAATCGCGCCAGCAATCACACGAATGCTTCCGCCTGTTCGTGATATCCACTGGTCGTGCTTGTGCCCAAAAAGCTGCAAGACACTCATCTGACCAAATATTCGATCTGCATCGTCGCTTTCTATCGACCACGAAGGAGGATGGTGTCCGATGATAACGCGATGGACGGCGTCTTCTCGCAATAGCTGGAGTTGCGCTCCGCCGTAGAGCATCCGGTGTGTGGTAAGATTGTCTCGCGGGCCCGAGATTAGCGTGCTCGTGATCCCTCGAAATCGAAGCTGTTTTCCGAATCCTAAGGGGAAGGTGCGTTCCCAGAATGGCTCCAAAGGCGCTATGCCGCATTTGTACTTGTTGGCGAACACGTTGTAGGCGCTATGGCTACTCAACATCAGGGGACCGACGGTTTTGTCCCGCAGACTGTTGGCGAGAAGGGCGTCGCTCTCCCCCATAGTCGGCATCTGACGAATTTGAGCGTGAAGGCGATCAAGCTCGCTATCATCTTTAATATAGTCACGATCAACATCGTGGTTGCCAGGCGTAACCATCACCCCGGTCACGGGGCAATTTACCAGCTCGCGGACGCTCTCGAGCCACGAATACGCGTAGTCATATTCATTCTCTTTTCCACCAAAAGCGATATCGCCCGATACAATCAGGCCATCAACCTTTGGAAGGCTAGCGCAGACGCTTCTAAGATCGCGCTGCAATTCATGTCGAATCTGCGCATCCGTGTCGTGTCTGTCACCCATCCGACCTTCCCGGAAATGGATGTCGGACAAATGCACAAACACAAGATCGGGCTCGTTTTCGACTTTGGGCATATAGATTTAGAGCTGCATTGATGTCCTGTCAGCATAGGGAGAAACGGTGCGCCACCCTACTGCTTCCCGTGAAGATAATACGCATTGTGAACGTAATAAGTGGTGCTAGGCAACCTGCCAGTTCCTAGATCCGCATCGCGCGTCTCGAAGCACGGGCTACGTGGCTCATCCTTCGAGACGCCGCGCTTTGGACCTCTGAATGAGATGTTTGTCTTGGTCCGATCGTGCCGGTTTACACCTTGCCGGAAAAGCTCACCCGCCCCCGAGCGCACGATTGATGGCGCTGCGGCCTATAAGGTAGCGCTGGACTGCTACTACACCTTAATCCAGTCAATCGGTCAGGGCGGGTACGACAGTTGGAGGTAACAGCATGACCCAGACAAAAAGCACATTTAGCAGCTAGGCAATTCGCAACAGGCAGGTGCCGCAGGGCCGGGCGGGCATCGCCTGCCGCCAAACC
>CASBQM010000367.1 GCA_949127645.1 Synechococcales cyanobacterium PMM_0036 | reverse complement strand
TCTAAATATCGACTGCGAACACCTCGCCCCCGGAGTAGAGAGGAGACAATCAGGCAATCAGATCTCCACCCCGTGCGGAACGAGGAAACTCCGATAGAGTCCTGGAAGTGCCTTCATTTCCAGGGAATCAAAGGGTAACCAATGCCGACAGCTCTAGCGGATACAGGATGTCCCAAGAAGCGAATGCCGTCAGTCGAAAGACAACCGGAATTCATAACGGGGCAGATAGGGCAAATGCCTAACTCGAAAGAGTGCAGACGTGGGACAGGTGATGACTTGAATGCAGGTGAGATGAAACTTAACGGGCGGGAAAAGTTAGGTGCAAGCAACGGGGGTGCAAACGTAACCTTCAGGACAATTCGTCAGGGTTGTTAAGAATCGGAGACACTGAATTTCAAGGAGTTGCTTGAGCCGTATACAGTGAAAGTTGTATGTACGATTCTGAGGGGAGGGAGAAGGATATATCTAAAACCTTCTCCTTTACCCGACGGTAAACAGATCCATTCCTCATTCATCGTTTTTGACTCATTTGCTTTTCACAGTGGTGCGTAAGAGTCGTGAATATAAGACAGGTCAAAGACGATGACATAGAAAGAATTGCTGAGATCTACAATTGGTACATCTTAAATACGACTATAACTTTTGAGACGGAAGCCATCAGTCCTCTAGAAGCGAAGAAACGAATTCAAGACAAGGTGGAAAACCATGACTGGTTGGTTGGAGAATCTAATCAAGAAATTATTGGATACGCTTACTATGGGTCATTTCGTTCCCGCTCTGCATACAACCATACTGTGGAATCAACCATCTACTTGGCACAAGAAAGTATTGGAAAAGGGTTTGGAAAGTCTTTATACGGTGAATTAATTAAATCGGCAAAAGAACATGGGTTTCGAGAATTGATTGGAGTTATTGCATTGCCAAATCAAGGAAGTATAGCATTACATCAAAAGTTAGGATTTGAGGAAATTGGTGTATTGAAGAACGTGGGGCATAAATTTGAGAGATACATTAATGTTGGAATATGGCAGAAATCAATACCGTAATTGCTACAATAGCTGCTTAACCAGTGCGTTGCAGCGGACTGAAGAACTATTGCTGGTGCGGAGTTGAATGTTATTTACAGCCGCTGACCGCAACCGTTAGGCCTATGAAGAGTTATGATACCAAATCCGAATCGCATAACCCCGATTCCAAACAGGAGACTTGCGTAGGGGCAAACGGTGTTTGCCCAGCCCAACCGGGGTAGCCAAGGCGGATTCCGTATGAGAGCTGCTCAAGAGGGCGTTTAATTTGGGCAAAGATACTCTTGATTTGAAGAAAATATGGTGTTTATTCTTCCTATGCTTGTACAACCAGATATTCAAAAAGCATTTAATTATACTCTCCAGGAAGATCGGTTTTTATAACAGTAACGCCGCCAAATTTCTTTCCTGACATTCTCAGTAATTCATCACCTGAAAATTCAAAACCAAGTTTTACTGCTATTCGCGCAACATCATCTGCAGTTGATGCTGTGAGCACCTCGTTCTTAAGTACAGGTTCAGACTGCATTTTCGTTAAAAACGCCTCAAGTTGATCTAAAGCCATATTTAAAATTCCTATTCTTGCTAGCTGCTTATATTAAACAAGGAAACCGTTACATACTTCAAGCAAATTCTACTATTCTTTTAAGATATAGGCAATGAGTGGAACTCCCAATTACAGGGCAAACGCATCTAGTTTCAGGAGAATAATAGTAGCGTTAAGATAGTCTAACGACCGCTAGCTGTGGACTCCATTTTGCTGGTCTGAAGCTATTGTTGCAAGTATTCTCAAGATTATCGAGAATTGGCTAGATTTATTGATATGATGCGTTTGCCCTGACTCCCAATTACAAAATCCTTTGTTGAGGCGGTATAATTAACACATCGCGCAGTCGGCTTTTAAGAGTTAAGTTTCGCTGCTTTTAGTACGCCTAGTCCTAACTACTCACAGCATCGGACGCAGGGTAGATTCGCTGGTTTTTTCCGCAATTTCCCAGTGCGCCGATGAGTTCACGGCTGTTATGCTGCTGATGTAAGATTAATGCTGCTTGTCACGGTGCTTGGGCAAAGATTACATATGATGGTATGGCAGACAACTTCTAGCTTGGGAGATAATACTAGGTGAACAGTCTATTCAAAACGCCGTCAACCCTTTGGATAGTTCTATTAGGAACTCTTGGTTTTCTGGCAGGTACCACCTTGCTCAAGTTTCGTGCTGATAATAATCCATGTAGTGCAAGCTTTTCTGAAACTCCTCAATTTTTTGTTTGGTATTGTCTTGTTGGCTTTGAAACTGCAATTTGGAGTATCCTTAGTATCCCTTTGTGGCAACGTCTACAACCGTTTAAGCCTCATTTGCAAAAGCATTGGATTGAAATCTTCCTCACGCTCCTTCTAGCAACCCTTCTTTCAAGCCTCATGTTTGGTGGTGCTCGACAATTCGTTGATAAATTGCAAGTACCGGTAGTGTTCTAGACCTGTGGATTGGCAATTAGATATCTAAGCCAAATTCATACCGATTGATGAACAGTCCAATGACCGCATCATGAAGCCATTTGGACTTGGAAAAACAAATGGTTTTACGGGCTAAACGTTTTATCCGAGTTCGTAAGGTGAGATGCTTCCGCTCAATGGTTTGAGTATGCCTCTTACCTATCGTGTGGAAAGCGGGATGCAGATGGCGCTGATATGCCCCCCAAGCATCGGTATAGAACTGGGTAATGCCAAAGGGTTCTAGCAAAGCTTTCAATTCCAGGAACGCACTATCTTGGTGAGGTGATAAGACATACGCCAACACGATACCTGTCGTGTGGTCAACCGCGTGCCATAACCAGCGCTCCATCTTTTTACTGCCGACAAAACTCCACATTTCATCGGCTTCGACTTCAATATCCTGCCACTGGCAAAGATTCACCATTGTTTGACTCGCTGCAATTTCTGCCAAGTAAGCTTCATTTACGGCTTGGAGATGGAGGGCTTTTTTTTAATGTTTCAATCACGGTCGTTGGGCTAATCTTTAACGGGTATGGCAACGATTCGTGTAAAAAAGAGCCATTTGCTCTGAAACCCTGATTTTGAGAGGAGTTCAGAGCATAAACCGTCCCTGTTAACTTGGAACATCCACAGAAATAACAGGAGCCGCATAATCAATGGTGGGCGGACAGCGATCGAGATCCAAGTTGTATAGCCCAAAGCGATTGACATGTTGTGTCCAGTAAGGGCTAAGTGCTGCAACTGCCTCTGCTTCAACCGTGTAGCCTTCTTGTATCAACTCCTGGAGAATCCGGCTGATTTCAAAGACGTTATAAGAGATCAGGCAGTTGGCAACCAAGTGGTTGTAACGAATCATCTTGCGCTGTTCTCCGCGATTGTTTGTGGCGATCGCCCCTGCCCCACCAAACGACAGCCATTTAGTAAAGCCGTTAAAGGCTTCACTTTTGTTCGTCGAGGACTGAATCGTTCCCCGCAGTTGAGCATCATCAATATATAGCGGTTTTCAACTCAGTTAAGTACGATAGCAACGATAGGTGAACCACCCTCGAATATCGTCTAAAGTCACAGCATTTAATGCATCCGTAATC
>CASBQM010000366.1 GCA_949127645.1 Synechococcales cyanobacterium PMM_0036 | reverse complement strand
CGCCCTTGAGGAATTTGCGGATGGTGTCTCGGTATTTGCCATTCCATTCGCCCCAGCGATCGTAGTCTGGAAACGATCCCACCTGATAAAGACCGCCCGCATCCCAGGCTTCGGCGATTAGCTTGCATTTCGCCAGAATGGGATCAAAGGCTAGAGTTTCTATCAGTGGGGGGTTTGCCATGGGTACGCCCTTGGGGTCGCGTCCCAAGATTGAGGCTAGATCGAACCGAAATCCGTCAATGTGATACTCCGCTGCCCAGTAGCGCAGACAGTCCAGCACAAACACCCGCACGACCGGATGATTGCAGTTGAGCGTGTTGCCGCAACCGCTGAAGTTGTAGTAGTAGCCCTCTGGCGTGAGCATATAGTAGGTCTTGTTGTCTAACCCCCGGAAAGAAATGGTCGGGCCAAACTCATTGCCTTCTGCCGTATGGTTAAACACCACATCAAGGATGACTTCAATCCCGTTCCGGTGCAGCTCTTTGACTAGCATTTTCAGCTCGTCTTTCTGACCGCCATTCTTGCCAGAAGCCGCGTATCCCGCTTTGGGCGCATAAAACCCGATCGTGTTGTAGCCCCAGTAGTTAAAAAGTCGATTGCCCGTCAGCGGATTGCTGCGGGGATTGTCCATCTCGTCAAATTCAAAGATGGGCATTAGCTCAACGCAGTTCACGCCTAAAGACTTGAGGTAGGGAATCTTTTCCTGCAAGCCGGCAAAGGTGCCCTGGTGTTCTGGCTTTACGCCCGATGAGGGGTGGCGGGTGAAGCCGCGCACGTGCATTTCGTAGATGATCAGATCTTCTTCGGGGATCTCTAAGGGGCGATCGCCATCCCACACAAAGTCGCTATCTCGAATCTGCGCTCGATAGGGATAAATTTCGCTATCGGGTAAGGGTGTACCCCAAACCTTGCGTCCGCCAATGCTTTTGGCATAGGGATCGAGCAGGATTTTGCTGGGATCGAATCGGTGTCCTTCTATAGTGCTGCGCGGTCCATCAACTCGGTAGCCATATTCTAAGTCTTCAGGATCTAGATCCTGAACAATCATGCTGACGACATTGCCCAAGCGAAACTCTTGTAGGAAGGGGATTTCGGCAAAAGGCTCCAACGCTCCTTTCTTGAACAGCACCAAGCTTGCCGTGGTGGCATGGTTGGAGAAGATGGAAAAGTTAACGCCCCCCAAGACGATCGTGGCACCAAACGGAAAGGGCATACCGCGCCGGAGCTGGAAGCCGCTGTAGATATGGGAGCTTTGGGGACTCATGGGGATGGGCTGAGCGTAGAGTGGTTCCACTGGTGCAGGATTCTAGGGTGCTGAAGGTCGGCGGCTTGAATGGGCTGGATACGCCAATAGCTTTGCGCATCAAAGGTTCAAGCGGTTTGGTTATCTGGATTAAACCCGATTAAAAAAGTGGTATGGCAGCCTGTCTGTAGTGAGAAACTTAAAAAGCGAGCAACTTAAAAAAATTAATTGAAATTAAACAAAAATCTTAACAGTTCTTTTAGAAGTCTCTCATGAAATGATTCCAGGTATGTCTCTAGTCTAAATTTGAGCGGAGCCAGATTCTGTAGTTTGTGCAGCGATCGTAGGCTATGATTTTCTAAATAAATTCTGAAGGGTATGATTCAAGAACAACGTGGGGTAACGGTTTGGTTTACGGGTCTAAGCGGCGCGGGTAAGACAACTATTCGCATGGAGGTTGAGCAGCGGCTTCGGGCACAGGGTCATAAAGTAGAAGTGCTAGACGGCGACATTGTTCGGCAAAACTTGACCAAAGGGTTAGGCTTTAGTAAGGAAGACCGAGACGAGAACATCCGCCGGATTGGATTTGTAGCCCATTTGCTGAGCCGCAATGGTGTAATTGTACTAGTTTCTGCCATTTCTCCCTATCGGCAAATCCGGGATGAAGTGCGCGAGAAGATTGGCAACTTTGTTGAAGTCTATGTCAATGCGCCGCTGGCGGTCTGTGAACGGCGAGACGTAAAAGGTCTATACAAAAAAGCTCGTGCTGGGGAGATCAAGCAGTTCACGGGCATTGACGACCCTTATGAGCCGCCAACAGATGCAGAGGTAGAGTGCAGAACTGATGAAGAAAGTCTTTCTGAGAGCGCGTTAAAGGTGATGATAGCGCTCCATAATTTGGGATACGTTACCCAAGATGAGCCCATCCTGAAGCCTTAATTTTTGATGGGCGATCGCTCACTACCTGATGTTGGTGGACTTAATGTCGATGGACTCGATGTTGGTGAAGCGGCAGGTGAGAGCTTGCCTCCCAAGCTCCGGAAATAGATGCTGCCAACGGTCAGCAGAAAAGCAAGGTAGGCGATCGCTTGTGCCCAGTAAAGCCGCTGGGTGTAGCCAAAGAAAGACTTCAGCAGAATGCCGGGAAACTGGCGATCGGGCAAAATCTGACTCAGATCCCAGACTTGTCCACCCAGAATGCAAGAAGCGCGTGTCTCAGGACAGAGAGCAGCAAACTGCGGATCGACCTGTGCTAGAGCCATCACCGCGCCGTTGAAGTGACGGAGAGCGCCTATTACCAGCCCTGAGACAATGAGTAGCAGCAGCACTCCCATGCCCTGAAAGAACTGCCGCAGATTGATCTTTACGCCCAGGCGAAACAGCAAGAAGCCGATGCCCGTCGCGCCCAAGAGTCCGGCGATCGCCCCCGCCACGGGTAGCCAGCCCTGCTGAAACTGAGCGGAGATAAACACGACCGTTTCAAAGCCTTCTCGCAGTACGGCAATTAGGATTAGTCCAAAGATGCCCCAGCCCGCGTCGGTTTTTTGCAGCGCTACGGAAACCGCGCCCTCTAGTTCTCCCTTGAGCGATCGGGCTTGCTGCGTCATCCACACCAGCATCCAAGTAAGCAGGACGATCGCCCCTACACCCAAAATGCCTTCTAGGAGAGGCTTGATCACAGGCGCATAGGGTTGGTTAGATTGCCCTAGTGCCAGCAATACTCCGTTAAAGATAAGGCCAACCGCTATACTTGCCGTAATGCCAGCCGCAATGCCAGCATAGACCCAGGTATTCAGGCGTTCTTGTCCTGCTTTTCTAAGATAAGCCAGCACAATTCCCACGACTAAAGCCGCTTCTACGCCCTCTCGCAGGGTAATGACGAAGGTAGGTAAGGCTGCGGTAATGTCCATCAGCAGAAATTTTATATTGAGTTCTTAGTTTTAAGGTAACGCGCCTGCCTCAAAACTTGTGCCAGATTTCTATCTGCCCATGCAAATTTTTGCCTATGCAGGCTGACTCAGCGCTCCAGACAAGTAATCGGCTGCGGCTTCCACGAGGGCGATCGCATTTTCATACATCATGCGAGTCGGACCCAGCATCCCTACGCTGCCCACAGGCACCGTACCGCGTTGATAGGTCGCAGACACGAGGGCGCAAGATCGCATGGGTTCTAGAGGATTTTCGGCTCCAATCCGAATGGTGACTCGCTTGCCAGGTGAGCCAGGTTCGCCTAGCATCGGTTCACAAATCAGCGACCAAAGCTGATCCTGTTCTGATTCCAAAAGCTGCATGATTGTCTGCACCTGCTGAAGCTCAGAGAATTCTGGCTGACGACGTAAGACTTCTGCTACGCCGCTAATCAAAATTTGCGTCGAGAGAGTCATGCCGCTCCGACGCTTTAGCTCGGTTAACGACGTGTGAATCAGATTGACATAGCGATCGAACTCACGCCCCAATTCGCTCCAGTCGAGGGTAGAGAGATCGTTGATCGATCGCCCTCGCAACTGGCTGTTGAGGAAATTAGAGAGAATTTGCAGCTCTCGATCGAGCTGTTCTGGCTCAGGATAGCTGTCCTCTTGCATCTGAGGCAAGCTCACCATAATCGACTGGGTTGCGTAGGAATCTAGCACCACTACTAGCATCACTCGGCGCGGATCAATCTGCACAAGCTGCAAGTGCCGAAGATGAGCCGCGCTAGTTTGCGGCATAGTAACTAAGGCAATGTAGCCACTGAGGGTAGATAAGATTTGGGCAGCTTCGCGGAGCAGCACCTCTAAGCCATTTTCTTTCCAGTTGAGCTGTTCTGACAGCAAATGATCTGCCTGACGGGCGATCGCATTTGAAGGAATCACTAGGCGATCAACATAAATCCGGTAGCCCGAATCGGAAGGCACTCGTCCGGCAGAAGTGTGAGGCTGGTAGAGCAAGCCCGCTTTCTCTAGGTAGCCCATAGCATTCCGAATTGTTGCCGGACTCACTCTGGGGTTAAAGTCTTCTACGAGCGCTTCAGAACCGACAGGTCGAGCCGTGGCGATATATTGGCGCACCGTTGCTCCAAGCACTAGCTGTTGACGAGGACTAAGCTTCACTTGCATGGACGGTTCAGGGAATGGGACAGAAGATCAAAGTTAGAAACGCTGAGCAATGGGAAGCCGGAAGCGATCAGTAGCGCGGCACGGTTGAATCAACGATCGCTGCATAGGCTTCAATGCCACCTGATATATTTCTGACACGGGTAAAGCCCTGCTGGTGTAGCCAACTGCACATTTGCGCCGATCGCATCCCGTGATGGCACAATACCAGGGTTTCGACATCTGCTTCAAAGCGGCTGTGGATATTCTCTGCCCAGTCAGCAAATTGGCTGAGCGGCAGATTCACAAAGCCTTTGAGCTGGGCGATCGCTAGCTCCTCCGGCTCTCGCACATCAATAAGCTGTAGGCTCGGCTCGGCAATCCGTTGCGCCAGTTCCTCAACGCCAATTTGGGGATCTATAGAGGGAAGGTTAGGCATCGCTATTCCTGAGAAGTATTAGGTTTTTCCAGACTAAGTTTTTCAGATTTAAAGTATTTCTTCATATATACCTCACGTTACCCGGATTATCTTCAAGATGGCAAGAAAAGCACGACGCAGCCAACCATGTCTGCACAACTCTTCATGCTTGTCAACTGCATTAATATGCAAGAAATGTGCAGTAAATGCTGTTTAGATAGATCCAATCGGGTGAAGTGCGGATGCAGTTTAATCCTTCAGCATTGAAAGATGGTGGAAGTTAAAGCAGAGGCATTTAGAAATGTGGAAAAAACTCATTCAGGCGGCTGCGATTACTTCTGCCCTCTACCTAGTCATGGGTATGAGCAAGCCCCCGATGGGTGGCGCAGTTGCCCAGTTTCAGCTCTCGGAAAATCTTCAGCATTCTTTCAATACGTTCAAAGTGCGACCTTAGCTCTTGCCTTAAACTTCTTATAAAATTCTTAGCTTTTATAAGCGCTCAGCTTTATAAAACTTTAGAACTGTAGCCTAGTGCCTCAGCGACGATCGCCTTAACGCTTCACTAAGGATCGTTGCTGCTTTCGGGGCAATTGCTCAATAAAACTAGAGACTCTGCCTCACCCGACGCTCCCGAAGGGTAGGGCAAAGCCTCCTTCAGATTATGTTCATACTTAGCCCTATTGAACAAGTGTTGCAGGATTAAGTATGGTTAAGCGGAGCTGTCGCCCAGCACAGGGTTTAGGGCTTGGGTGTAAAGTTGCAAAGAATTGCGGAAAATGCGGCGATCGCCCGACCTCTCTGCTACCGTAAGTAAATTAGACCTCTTGCAGATTAGGATTTTTAGATTGGATTGGGTGAGGGCTAAGCCCTCACCCAATCCAATTTGCAAGAGGCTTATTACGGCTGACATGGTTACGGCTGAAATAGGTTAAGGCTGATAGTAGCTATGGCTAGGAGCAGCGCCAAGAGTATTGCTGAGGGCGCAAGACTCCAGATTCCCCAAGGTTTTAGGTTGACGGCATTATGGCATTGATAGTCCAGAAATACGGCGGTACGTCGGTGGGGTCGGTTGAGAGAATTCAGGCTGTTGCGCAGCGAATCATCAAAACGGTCAGAGCCGGAAACTCTCTGGTGGTCGTGGTTTCGGCGATGGGAAAAACCACTGACGGTCTAGTGAAGCTAGCCCATGAGATTTCTGCAACTCCCAACCGGCGCGAGATGGATATGCTGCTCTCAACCGGGGAACAGGTGTCGATCGCTCTTCTTAGCATGGCGCTCCAAGAAATGGGACAGTCCGCTATTTCAATGACAGGGGCACAGGTGGGCATTGTCACCGAAGCCGAGCATACTCGTGCCCGCATTCTTAGCATTGAAACTGAGCGGATGCAGCGGCATTTGCGTGAGGGGCGCGTGGTCGTCGTTGCCGGATTTCAGGGAGTCGCCAGCCATGCCGACTTGGAGATTACTACCCTGGGACGGGGCGGCTCCGACACTTCTGCCGTGGCGTTAGCTGCTGCTTTAAAAGCCTATGCTTGCGAGATTTACACCGATGTTCCCGGCATTCTGACCACCGATCCGCGATTGGTGCCCGATGCTCAGCTTATGGCAGAAATCACCTCAGATGAGATGCTGGAGTTGGCAAGTCTGGGGGCGAAGGTGCTGCATCCGCGTGCTGTGGAGATTGCCCGCAACTATGGTGTGATGCTGGTGGTGCGATCGAGCTGGTCGGATGATCCCGGCACAAAAGTGGTTTCTCCTGTGCCGCAGCCGCGTCCGCTTCAGGGGCTAGAAATTGCTCAGCCTGTGGATGCGATTGAGTTTGATACTGATCAGGCAAAGGTGGCGATGCTACGAGTTCCCGATCGCCCTGGCATCGCAGCGCGGCTGTTTGGTGAAATTGCCCGTCAGAGTTTAGATGTCGATTTGATTATTCAATCCATTCACGAGGGCAATACCAATGATATTGCCTTCACGGTGAGGAAAAACTCTCTCAACCGCGCCGAGGCAGTGGCAGCAGCGATCGCCCCAGCCCTGCGTAACGCCGATCCCGCGACTGGAGAAGCTGAGGTGATGGTAGAACGACACATTGCCAAGGTCAGCATTGCCGGAGCCGGAATGATTGGACGACCGGGCGTAGCGGCACAGATGTTTTCTACTTTGGCGGCGGCGG
>CASBQM010000365.1 GCA_949127645.1 Synechococcales cyanobacterium PMM_0036 | reverse complement strand
TTCTAAGTCCTTGCAGCTCAGCCCAGTTTCCTGCAAATTGCGATGGATGAGCTGAAGTTCGCTCATGAACTCGTCGCCCGATCGATACACCAAGTTCGGGTCAGCATCGGGCAAGTTGCCCTGCGCATAGTCGCCTTCGTAGAGTTCTAGACTGCGATCGAGGGTGTTTTCCAGTCGCTTCTGAATGTAGGCAAGCTTAAGTCGGTAAGGCTCTTGGCGGTAGCGAATGGCAAGCGAATCATAAATATCTGGCATTTGTGCCTGGTCTTGCTCCAGAGACTCCAGCAGTCCCGGCAGTACATCGCTCCAGTGCAGCGATAGGCTTAAGAGAGTCGTGAGGTGTTTGACAGAATGGATGTATTTACGCAACACCAAATTCCGCTGGTAGCAAGCCGTTTTCCAGGTAATTTCAGGCGTAACCGATGGGTTGCCATCCCGATCGGAACCTACCCAAGAGCCAAAGCTACAAAAGTCGTGTTTTGGGGGTCGCAGCAGCGGATAGGTGCTTTTCAAAGCTCGGCAGAAGCGATTATACAGATGCGGAATTACGTCAAACAGGACTTCTTGGAAGTAGTGTAGGGTGTAGTCTACTTCGTCTAGAACCGTAGGCTTAAACTGGTGCAGTTCATCAGTTCGCCACCAGAGGCGAATTTCTTCAGTGAGCTGATCCTTTAGCTCCTCGGCTTCCCAAGATGAGCTTAGACCTAAGGACTGCAAGCTCTCTTCGATCTGATCAATCTGGCGCAAGATTTTTGCGATGCGGCGCTGCTTGTCTCGAATGGTATGACGCACGATTTCAGTAGGATGCGCCGTAAACACCATCTGTACATCCAGATTGTCGATTAAGTGCTGAATTTGCTGGGGGGGGACATTCAGCTTGTGCAGCTTGGGGAAGAGAGTTTGCAGCGTGTTGGCTTGCGGGTTGCCGGGGGAGTCTTGTAGACTCTTCTTCAGCAGCTCAACCTGTGGCGAGTCGTCAGATTCATCGCTGTGTGCTGGATGGGCAGCATCAAACACTGAGGAGCTAGCTGGGGCGATCTGCTCGTAGGCAGCGCGATATTGCTGCTGCTGTCCTCGCTGTTCATAGTGCTGTTCGACAATGTTGATGAGCTGGAAGTAGAGGGCAAAAGCCCGAGCCGCTCGAATTGCCTCATTCAGATCCAGTCCTTCGACCACCTTTAGAGCCTCTAGCTCAGTCGTTTCAGGCGCTTGTCCTTCTGGAGTATAAATAGAGCGCAATTGCCCTAACAAATCAACCAACTGCTGACCGCATTCTTGATGAAGCACCAGCTCCCATAAGTCTTCTACAATTCTGAGGCGATGACGCAAAAACAAATCAGAGGTAGAGGCTGGCGCTTCATCTCGGGCTTTTTCCTCTGTTGCTGTACCGAAGCGAAAAGCGTCGTCTGAGGACTGAAGGGTTGAACTCATAGTCTGCCTTGGCAAGATTATTTTGATACTTTTATGATTTTTACTCGATCAAAACTGCATTTTTACAGTTTGGCACTCTTAAGCTTTCTGAAGTGACTACTGTTAAGTAGAAACCTGTTAAATAGAAATATACACTGACTGCAAGTTTAAGATTGAAAGCTATAACTTCAGATCACCATAGGGTTAGGACATGAAAGGAGCAATGCTGGGATTTACAGAATTTTAACTCCTATTCATAACTCTTACTCATAAAAAGTTCTTTATCGTTAGAGTGTTTAACCTTCCTAGCTCCAAGAGTTTCAGATGTTGAACTGTTTTGTTCTGTATTAATTATCACAATTCATTGGGCGATCGAAAAGAGCATTCTTTATGAATCAAGAATGAATCACAAAGATGCGTTAAGAAACCAGCCACAACCCTTTTTTTGTCGAAATTTGTCTAACCATACGACTTAAGAACCTTTTGAACTATATGAATCCCGAAGTTGAGTATGAATCCCGAAGTTGAGTATGAATCCTGAAGTTGAGAGAGTCCTAGCTTATTCCTACAGCGATCCCTTACTGGAATCTGCACCCGATGTCTCAGTGTGGGGACGATCGATCGATCGCAGCTACCAGGATTTGGGCGATCGCCAGCAGCTTCAGCAGCTCTTGCAAGACTGCCGCACACAGCCAGGAGCCTATGTCATAATCCGACAGTTGGCAGAGTTAGGCGACTCGGTATCAGATGTGAGCGATCGCCTCAGCAAATTAGAAGCTTTGCATATTCATCTTATTGTTTTGGACGAAAAGATGGGTTCTGAAGATCGGCTCAAGCGATCGGATTTGCTGAAGTTACTGCAAGTCTTGCAAAGCAGCCAGCGGAGCCAGATTTTGCAGCGGGGTCATGCTCGTAACCGGATCAAAGCTTTACCACCACCTGGAAAAGCACCCTATGGCTATCGTCGGGGTAAAGATTGCTATACCCTCGATCGCAGCACGGCTCCGATTGTCAAAGATTTTTTCGAGCATTTCTTGCTCTATGGCTCCTTACGAGGCAGCGTTCGCTACCTGCAAAAGAAGTACAGCAAAAAAATTTCGGTTTCTACGGGCAAGCGTTGGCTAACTAGCAGCGTCTATCGCGGCGATTTGGTCTACCACAATGGTGATGTTATTCAAAACACCCATACGCCGATTCTCTCTAGGGATGAGGCGGCTCAAATCGATCGCCTGATCCGTCGCAACCGACGAATGCCGCCTCGTACCGCCAGTGCGCCGCCGGGGCTGTCACTCGTCGGATCGACATTCAGCGTCGCGTGCGTGCGGAGCGAATCTCCTTCGTTGATCGTGACATCG
>CASBQM010000364.1 GCA_949127645.1 Synechococcales cyanobacterium PMM_0036 | reverse complement strand
TGAGAGGTGGGGCGGGCTGCGCCCGCCCCACCTCTCACAAACCATCTCACAAATCACCTGGGATCGCTATATATCTGAATCAGATATAACCGGATTAGGTATTGAAATGACTGTATTCAAGATATTAACCAATCAAAATTCTCAATAGTCCATCATGCTCTCTATATAAATCATTAGTTCATAACGTCTAAACATATTATTCATGAACCTTACATACTTCAAGTTATACCATCGGATATGATGAGGGTACGTTTCTCACTCTTGAAAGACTCGAACGACAGAAAGATAAGGTCTTTTTGAAGCATTTATTTTTTAAAAAACAGATTTAATGTAGCCAAGTATAGAGCGCTATATTTTCAGGCGCTAAAGATCTTTTATTTGTACGGAATAAAAAACAAGGTGTCTCCCCCGTGCCTTGACTCAGTATCTTCCAAGACGAATTGAACTTTGTGGACAGAAAAATTTTACTTGCTTTTAAGCAGGTACTTTTTCCCGTAACACAAAGTTGGGAAAGACTTTACTTTAAAGCTTTAACTTTAGAGCTTTAGACTGTTGATGATCATTAAAAAACTGAGGAGCAAATTCAAGTGAAATTTAGCGATCTTAGAGAATTTGAAGACAATTTAGTGATCGAAACAGAGCTTTGTATTGTTGGAAGCGGGCCTGCGGGCTTGTCGATCGCCAAGGAATTTATAGGCACAAACATTCAGGTTTGGATTGTGGAAAGCGGCGGACTAGAGGAAGAACCTCAAACTCAAGCCCTATATGACATTGAAAATATAGGAGTTCCCAGACACATTAATCAAGAACTTGTTCGTAACCGAATCTTTGGCGGCACTTCGCACACTTGGACAGGTCGATGCGCCCCACTGGATGAGGTTGATCTACAGGAGCGCCCTTGGGTTCCTCATTCGGGATGGCCGATCGCGCATAAAGAATTAGAACCCTATCTAGAGCGAGCTGGAGAGAATTTAGGAATTGGACCTAACTGTTATGATGAGCAGCTTTGGAAGCAATTCAACGTCCCATCTCCCGTCCCAAATATTAAATCAGCACTGTTAAAATCTCAATTTTGGCAGTTTAGCAAGGACTCCAAAAACTCAAAAGAGCCAATGAGATTTGGTCGCAACTTTACTCCCAGTAATGCGCCCAATATTAATGTTCTACTGCACGCGAATGTGACTCATATTAATACGAATCTTGCAGGAACTCGATTTGAGTCGATCGAGGCAAGCACTTTAGAAAAAAAGCATATCCAGATTAGGGCGAAAGTCATAGTATTAGCCTGTGGTGGAGTTGAAAACGCTCGTTTGCTGCTGGCATCTAACCGAATTTTGCCTCATGGAGTAGGGAATGAATATGATGTAGTTGGTCGATTCTTGATGGATCATCCTGGCTGCATTCTAGGTGGTTTTGATCCGAAGCATTCTGCAAGAATACAAAGTCGTTTTGGACACTACTGGTTAGATAATCAGCAAGGTCGTCATCTTTACCTCCATGGGCTTGCCTTAAGTCCAGAGCTTCAGGCTCAAGAACAGCTTCTAAATTGTGCTGCGTTCTTAGAACAAATTCCCTCACCTGACGATCCTTGGTGCGCCATGATGCGGCTTAAAAATGTAGGGAAGCGAGGAGAGTTGGCACTGCCTTGGGATCAGTCAAGAACTGCGCGTCAAGATTTACTTTCGATCTTGACTCAGTCTGGGACAGTGCTAGAAGGATTGTATCGGCGATTTGTACAGCATCGTCCATCCATTATTAAGGCTGAACGGATTGATCTTTTTTGTCTTGTAGAGCAATTCCCTGATCCAGAAAGTCGGATTATGCTTTCCGACCAAGTAGATGCCCTCGGCAAACCGCTTTCTAAGCTAAATTGGAAAATAAGCGAACAAGAACGACACACAGTTTACAGATTAGGACAACTCATTTGTCAAGAGTTTCAGCGCATCGGTTTGCCTCAACCTATACTCGCTGACTGGCTGGAGACAAAAGAAGATTGGCGCGCTAACTTTACAGACCGAGCGCACCCTATTGGCACAACTCGAATTTCTATTGATCCCAAAACCGGAGTGGTCAATCCGAATTGTCAAGTTCACGGTGTAGAAGGATTGTTCATTGCGGGTAGCTCTGTGTTTCCTACTACAGGTCATGCCAATCCGACATTAATGATTGTTGCTATGTCAATTCGATTGGCAGATTGGCTCAAAGTGAGGCATTTTAGCCCACAGGAAAAGACTTATGCGAATAGAGAAAAAAGCGGGGTCATATAACTTCAGAACGATGACTCTTTCACGTCCACATTGATAGAGTCGTAAAGTCTGTAGTTAAGTAAATGCTGTGATTAAACTTTCAATCACTAATCTTTACAGCCTTGTATCGTTCAATGCATATCTTGCTACAAACGCAAAAGATCCGGAGTAGTTTAAGTTCTTCGATCGCCAATTTCTTAGGATTCATCCATGAAAATTGCATACATTATTCTGACTCATCGATTTCCAGAGCAGTTGGTTCGCTCGATTCGTAGGCTCGACGATCGGGATGTTTTCTTTTTTATCCATCTAGACAAAAAGGCAGACATGAGGTCAGGTAATGATATCTCTCGTCAGTTAAGAAATCAGCTTGGCAACAGTGCGAACGTCCATCTCGTAAAGAGTCATCCCTGTCGTTGGGGCAGGATTGGAATTGTTCAGGGCACCGTAGAAGGAATCAAAGCGCTTACTGAATCAGGTACAGAATTCGATCGCGCAGTTTTGCTATCAGGACAAGACTACCCAATCAAATCCACAGACTATATCAAAACATTTTTTGAGAGGAATCATGGTAAAGAGTTCATGGAATCTTTCGTGTTAACTTCAAAAAATCCCTGGAGTAATCATGCAGGATCTTACAAAGACCTAGCTCGGGTGATGCATTGGCACTTTTATTTACGAAGCAAACATTTACGGATTCCTGTAGAGCGCAAATTCTTTAAAGGGATGAAGCCCTATGGTGGTTCTCAGTGGTGGTGTTTATCTAGAGATTGTATTGAGTACATACATCAATTCATTGTGGATCATCCTGAGTTTTTAAACTACTTTAAGCACTCATTCATTCCTGATGAGCTATTTTTTCAGACTATCGTGTCTAACTCACCCTTCGGAGCAAAAATAACAGGTATAGCTGTAGCCACTTTTATTAGGACGCTGCTTGCTTGAGAACGGCTTCCATCGCATCGCGTAAATGATCCGAGTTGCGTAGGAG
>CASBQM010000363.1 GCA_949127645.1 Synechococcales cyanobacterium PMM_0036 | reverse complement strand
GGAAATTACCATACTTTTTGCCCGATTAGCTGCGTCGCCTGGCTATACCAAAAGATTGAAGATAGCTTTTTCCTGGTGATTGGCACCAAAACCTGTGGTTATTTTTTGCAAAATGCCATGGGCGTAATGATTTTTGCCGAACCGCGCTACGCCATGGCGGAACTAGAAGAAGGCGATATCTCTGCACAGCTCAATGACTATGAGGAGCTAAAGCGGCTCTGTACGCAGATTAAACGCGATCGCAATCCCTCCGTCATTGTCTGGATTGGCACCTGCACGACTGAAATTATCAAGACCGATCTAGAAGGTCTCGCCCCTCGACTAGAAGCCGAAATTGGTATCCCCATTGTCGTTGCTCGTGCCAACGGTCTAGACTACGCCTTTACCCAGGGCGAAGATACCGTACTAGCTGCCATGGCGCACCGCTGCCCTGACAAAGCACCCATTGCCGAAACTGAGAGAGAAGAGCGCAACGCCATTTCTCGTCTCATGAACTTCGGACGCAAGAAAGAAGATGTCGCCGCTGATGAATCAGAGTATGTCAAGCATCCGCCGCTCGTTTTGTTTGGCTCTCTACCTGATCCCGTCGTCACCCAGCTCACGCTAGAGTTGAAAAAGCAGGGCATCAAAGTCTCTGGCTGGCTTCCTGCTAAACGATTCACCGAGCTGCCCGTGCTAGAAGAAGGCTACTACGTTTCTGGAATTAATCCCTTCCTGTCTCGCACCGCCACCACGCTGATGCGTCGGCGCAAGTGCAAGCTAATTGGCGCACCCTTTCCGATCGGTCCGGATGGCACTCGCGCCTGGATTGAGAAAATCTGCTCGGTGTTCGGCATTGAGCCGCAAGGATTGGATGAGCGCGAAGCTCAAATCTGGGCAGGTCTGGAAGATTACGTCAAGCTGATTCGCGGCAAGTCGGTCTTCTTCATGGGCGACAACCTGCTGGAAATCTCTCTGGCGCGGTTCTTGGTACGCTGCGGCATGACGGTTCCAGAAATCGGCATTCCCTACATGGACAAGCGCTATCAGGCGGCTGAACTGGCGCTGCTGGAGAAAACCTGCGCTGAAATGGGCGTGCCCCTACCGCGCATCATGGAGAAACCCGACAACTACAATCAGCTTCAGCGGATTTATCAACTCAAGCCTGATCTGGTGATTACAGGCATGGCGCACGCAAACCCGCTAGAAGCACGCGGCATTAATACCAAGTGGTCGGTAGAGTTTACCTTTGCCCAGATTCATGGCTTCACCAACGCCCGTGACGTGCTGGAACTAGTGACGCGTCCGCTGCGCCGCAATAACTCCCTCAAGGATTTGGGTTGGGACAAGCTGGTGCGGGAAGAAGCGAATGTATAGAACGTAGCAGGATTTCGCTGCTACCTGGTCATTACAGGATTTTGATGGTGCAACACGCATCATCAAAACCTTGTGTGCAGCCGATCGAACTTTCATTACATCAAACCTATGGCTTTTTTGAGTCAGTCATTTTCAGGTCAGTCGTTGTCTTCGGTCAACAAATCTGCCCATCCTGAACTATTAGCCTTTCACTCGTCATTCAGTCGATCGCCCATCTTCTCCTCCGTTCATCCGCAAGTGCAGGGACTTAGAAGCAGCGATCGCGGGGGCAATAGCCTTAAAACAGCCGTTTCTCTGTACTCCAATCTGCAATTTTTCTCTGCTCGCCCTAATCCTCCTATACGAGACTCTATAGGGAAAGCTGACCCGGATTACTACAAGCTATTTAATGAATCAAGTCCTAGTGCAACAACGCAGACTTTCCAAGGAAGTGGGCTAGTCTTCAACTACAACTTCCAGAATAAGTCTAAGGCAAAAGTCATAGTCTCCCAGATCGATCGCCAGGGTGAAATCGTTAAGAACGGCATTGCCAAAATTTTACCTGGTGAGCTGTACGTCTACCCCAGAGCGTTAAGCAGTAAGGTGTTTTACCTGAAAATTACAAGCCGCGCTGGGGGCAAAAATCTTTATGAGCTAAGCCTGCCTGTAGCGAACTCCTAACGTAGATTGCAGTCACGTTCAATAGATTACTCTGCCAAAGAGCGATCGCCCACTGCAAAAGAATTGCCGCAGCCGCAGTTGCTAACCGCATTGGGGTTATTAAACCGGAAGCCTCCGCCCATCATGTCTTCGGTGTAGTCTAACGTTAAGCCGTCTAGGTACCGCCAGCTCTGGGCATCGATCGCCACTTGGATGCCATCACAGTCGAGAAGGCGATCGCCCGGAAGCGCAGATTCTTCAAGCGACAGAGTATAGTAAAGCTCTGCACAGCCGCCTGTCTGCACGCCTAGCCGAAATAGCGTCGCAGAGTTAGGATGCTTGGATCTGATGCGGTTGACTTCTGCGATCGCCGCAGGGCTGAGACGGACGGTCATGATGTGAGTCTAATACGTTTCAATTCATCTTACAGCGATTATTTCATCGCAGCTAAACAACGACAGGGACGAGGTTATCTCGTCCCTGTTAGCAAGCTTTAGAGTTAGTACCCTAAAGTTAGTACCTTAGACTCAGCAAAACTTTGGTTCAGCAGAAGTTAAGCTTGTGCCCGAGCGTAGTCATCCTGGAAGCGAATGATGTCATCTTCGCCTAGATACTCGCCATTCTGAACTTCAATCAAAATCAGGGGAATCACGCCAGGATTTTCTAGGCGATGCTGAGTACAGGCAGGCACATAGGTAGACTGGTTGCAGAACAACAGCTTTTCTTGCTCACCACAGGTGACTTTTGCCGTGCCGCAGACGACAATCCAGTGTTCGCTACGGTGGTGGTGCATTTGTAGGCTAAGGCGATGTCCGGGCTTCACCTCGATCCGCTTAATTTTGTAGCCTGGTGCTTCTTCTAAAATCGTGAAGGAACCCCAAGGGCGCAGTTCCGTTGCCGCTATGCCTTGAAGCATAGGGCTAGTTAACGTGAGAGTAGAGGCTTGGGGTGCTTCTTTAGATTGAGCCACAATAGTTTCTCCTTGAGAGGTGTAGAACGAAATCTTAGTCAACAAACTTCTAGTCAACGAACTTCTGGTTTCCAAACCGACTTGCTTGAGAAACAGGAATCAGGCGGTTAGATTAAGCATTCAATCAGCTTCAGTTAATCCGTTTAGGTCAATCACTCCGTCAGATCCGATCAGATGCAGCAGTTACGGAAGGGGACAAGACCTCAGCCAACATAACAAAATCAACTCTGCTTCCGTAACCCGGTTTGCCCAAACGGGGATATTTATACTCACTCTTCACAGGAACCGATCGTTTTTTAGAGTAGCTTTAATTTTGCTAGCGCTACTGCTCTGATCGAACAAATACGCCAATGCCATTATGAACACGGGCAGCAGTGCTACTCGGACGATCGAGCAACTGTCCTCCTAGATAAAGGGTCGTCGAGCTGCCGCCATCCAGATTAAGCGCATCGACAAAGCCCATTTGCTGCATAAGCTGAGCCATTTCTGCCAGCGAAGGGCCGAGACCCTCTACACGATCGTGAATTGTCACTAGCACTAGATTTTTCGCTGCCGTGGTGGCGATCGCACTTCGAGGGGCAGATTGCTGAACAAAAGCCGCCGAAAACTCCTCTGCCTCAGCATTCAGGACAATCTGACGATTTTGCATCAAGAGCGGTCCAGCACCCATGACTTCGGGATATTGATCAAATGCTGCGGGTTGGGTTACGGTGCTGATTTGAATTGAGGTGCCGATCGCTAGAGCTTTAGCAATTTCGGCATTAGCCCGCACTGCTAGCACATAGCCATCTGCCGGAATAGGCATCGTTTGTCCGGCAACCGCCGCTCGGCGCTGGTCAATCACCTGCTGGTTACGCACCGTTACCAGCACTTCATTATTCAAGATAGACGTGTAATTTGCCCCCCATTCGCGCGTATAGCGACAAATGCCTGCTCCCACAAAGCCGCTATTGAGCGAGAGAATGGGAAACTGCTTGCCTGTAGACTGGCTGCCCGTGGACTGGCTACCTATAGACTGGCTGCCTGTAAAAAGCGTTGCTGTTTCTAAAAGGCTAAGATGCCCTACTATACTTTCTCCGGATGAGTTCCAGGCGATCGCTCCTCGGTTAAGAATTGGGCTAGAAATCCACTGATTGTCTGAACGAATCGCCCCCAAAGGCATCTGCGTGTTGCGATTGAAAAATCCGCCGTTGATTGCCGCCGCAGCCTGATTCCGTTGGGCGATCGTCATTAGGGGCGTAGTACCCGTGACCTCCGCATTGCCCAAAATGGGTTTTAGCGACACGCCCGACTGACGCGGATCAATTTCTAAAGAAATAACGGGAAACCTCGCTACGCCTAAGGAAACCATTTGCTGCCGCCAGCGAACGCCTGGTGCCCATTGAATGTCGCGTTCGGCAGTGAAATCAGGACGAACATCTATAAGTAATCGATTGGGATTGTTGAGCGACCAGACATACGGACGCAGATAGTCTGGCAAGCTGACGTGGATGAGGGTGCAATCGCCGCTTTGTTCTACCTTGACCGACTGAAGCCGATTGCCCGATCGTGGGCTGAATTGTTGCAACACTGCCAAATCGATTTTTGCGTCAAGAGCAATCACAGCTTCGCCTGGTCGTTCGGAAACCTGCCAGGGCGTGGATTTATCTAAGTCGATGGCAATGCGATCGCCCCAGCTTTGGCGACCCTGCCGCACCTGCATGACTTTGGCGATCGGCGTAGAAATTTGTAAGGTCGATCGGCGAGTCTGCACTTGCCAGCCATGGCGCTGCGCCAGATCTGCGATATCTAAATAGCGATATTGCCCGGTGAGCCAGGTGGGCAGCGAGAGGGCATCCTGCGCCTCAGAAAACCAGCTTACAGGCTGTTGAGCCGCGTCTGCACTGCTGAGCAACTCTATACCAAAGGCTTGCATTAACCCCGCATCCGAAATTCCTACCTGCTGCTGCCGCTGACTCCAGGCTGCCGATAAAGCGCGCCCATTCAGCGTGATTTGTCCACCTTGCTGGGTGAGCGGCATCATAGACTGTGCCAGCGTAGGAACCCAAGATGCGCTCAGAACCGCAGGTGGAGACAGCGCCATAGAGGGTTGGGCAATGATTTGCTGCCGAGTCAGGTAAAGCGCGACCATGAGAAGAGACAAAATTAGCAAAACCCGCAATCGAGATAATGCCTGAGACAATGCCTGAGACGATGCCTGAGAGAAGGGATTACGACGACGATGACGCGATCGCCGTCCTCTACGAATACGACTACTAACCACAGGTGTTCTGAATGGGGCGATCGTGGGCAAAATGAAGCTGGGCAAATGAAGCTTAGATCCTTTCCAGAATTCCTCAAGCTCAAGGCATCTGCCGAGAGATTTTCACAAATCGTTAATTAGAGCTGTGCCTCTTCAGAAAAATGAGCTGCTTCTGCAACTTTTGCTACAGAAATTTTTCTTCGATTGAGGGCTTGAGAAAACCTTGACTCAGCAAAATGCTTCATTTGCGATCGCTTATAAGACTTCAATTACTGAAATATTCTATAAAACTTGTCTAATACAGACTCAGTACCAATCTAGGGATTGTCAACGCGATACACTTTCTATAAGATCCTTACTCTAACCCTTGCCTTCGATAAAGCTTTTCTGGCAAAAACGCTTTTCAGGACTCTTCTCAAACTGTAGTTGTTGCGATCGTGACTCAAAAGCTTCCGAAATGACTGAATTGGGGGTTAGGATTCAGAACTCTTGCCGATCAAAGCTCATCAGCTTAAATGTTGGGGGGTTGAGAGTTATAGCTCCGAGCAAGGTCTGTCCCATGCAGTCTCGGTTATTGCGCTTCGTAGCAGATGAGTCGGAATTTTTTACTTCTCGCAATCTATTGTTCAGGAAGAGGTGAGGCGAATCTCAAACCAGTTTAAGGGTTAACAGTGAAAGAACCATATGAATGATTATTTGGAAATTTCTAGCCATTTAGTTTCTAGCAAATTAGTTTCTATCCATTTTCAGCGATCACATGAATCGATTTAATAGCGGGAGTAATGACGTGAGTCAGGACACACAGAGGCATCAAGGCGATCGGGGCAATCAAACATCGACGGCAGGGTTTGCAGGACAGCCAGGGTTTGCAGGACAGCCATGGCTAGTAGAAGAACGCGATGCCTGCGGCGTTGGCTTCATTGCCGACCTCCAAGGGCGCGCCAGTCATAGCATTATCGCTAAAGCGCTGCCTGCCCTCACCTGCATGGAGCATCGGGGCGGCTGTAGTGCCGATCGGGATTCGGGCGATGGTGCCGGAATCATGACCGCCGTACCCTGGGATCTGCTGAATAGCTGGATGCAAGCGCAAGACATAACGCCTCCCCCAGTTGAGCAAATGGGCGTAGGCATGATCTTTTTACCTCAGTCGGTAGAGGCGGCTGACCTGTCTCGCAAAATTGTAGAACGGGTGTTGGCAGAGTCTAACTTGAAGGTGTTGGGTTGGCGTAAGGTGCCTATTAGACCTGAAGTATTGGGGTCTCAGGCGAGAGAAAACCAGCCGCAGATTGAGCAAGTCTTGGTGCATTCTGCTGAAGCGACAGGAGAGGCACTGGAACAATTGCTTTACTGGAATCGCAAGCGAGTGAAATCGGCGGTGAGCGCTGCTCCTGAGAAGCTTGCCGGACTGCCAGATTTCTACGTCTGCTCTTTCTCGACCCGAACGATCGTCTATAAAGGCATGGTGCGATCGGAGATCCTGGGTCAGTTTTACGAAGATTTGCTCAATCCGGCGTATACCAGTCCGTTTGTAATCTATCATCGCCGCTTTAGCACCAACACCATGCCTAAGTGGCATTTGGCACAGCCGATGCGCTATCTGGGGCACAATGGCGAAATTAACACGCTCTTGGGCAACATCAACTGGATGCGGGCGCGAGAAGCCGATCTAGAACATCCTTTCTGGGGCGATCGCCTAGAAGACCTGAAACCTGTAGTAAACGATCAGCTCAGCGATTCTGCCAACCTCGACAACGCTATGGAGCTTTTGGTGCATTCGGGTCGCAGTCCGCTAGAGGCGATGATGATCATGGTGCCAGAGGCTTATTTAAATCAGCCGGACTTAGCCGATCACCCCGAAATCGTAGATTTTTATGAATACTACAGCGGCATTCAGGAACCCTGGGATGGTCCAGCGCTGCTAGTTTTCAGTGATGGCAAAATTGTCGGCTCGACGCTCGATCGCAACGGTCTACGTCCGGCACGCTACTTCATCACTCGTGACGGACTGGTGGTTCTGGCTTCTGAGGCGGGCGTGGTTGATATTCCTGAAGAAGACATTATCGAGAAGGGAAGGCTGGGTCCTGGACAAGCGATCGCCGTTGACCTGGAAAACCACGAAGTCTTGAAGAACTGGGAGATCAAGCAGCGCGTTGCGAGTATCCGTCCCTACGGTCAATGGCTGCAAGACAACCGCCAGACGTTGGAGCCACAGCCCTATGCCGATGCTGCCCAGATGCCGCAAGATATTCTGCTGCGTCAGCAAACCGCCTTCGGCTACACCACCGAAGATGTGGAGATGATCATTGAAGACATGGCTTCTCAGGGCAAAGAGCCGACCTTCTGTATGGGAGATGACATTCCCTTAGCGGTGCTGTCGGATAAGCCACGATTGCTGTATGACTATTTCAAGCAGCGCTTTGCTCAAGTTACCAATCCGCCGATCGATCCTCTGCGAGAAAGTCTGGTGATGTCGCTAGTAACGCAGTTGGGCAAGCGGGGCAACCTGCTGGAGGCGAAGCCAGAACACGCGCATTTGATGAAACTGCAAACGCCTGTGCTTAATGATGGCGACCTAGAGCAGATTCGTCAGTCGGGCTTTGAGACGGCAAATCTCTCGACGCTATTCAGCCTTGCAGACGGTTCTGTAGGGCTTCAGGAAGCTGTGAATAGCCTCTGTCAGGCGGCAACTGCTGCCGTGCGCGAAGGCAAACAGGTGTTGATTTTGAGCGATCGCCTTAGTCTCACCCACGAGCCGACGACGCTGAGCGCTGACTTCAGCTACATTCCGCCGATGCTGGCGGTTGGTGCCGTGCATCATCACCTGATTCGTCAGGGGTTGCGGATGAAAGCCTCGATCGTGATTGATACTGCACAATGCTGGAGTACGCACCATTTCGCCTGTCTGCTGGGCTTTGGGGCTAGCGCAGTTTCACCCTACCTTGCGTGGGAAACCGTGCGCCACTGGTGGTCAGACAACAAGACCCAAGGCATGATGGAGCGGGGCAAGCTGGATAAAGTGAGCCTGACGGGAGCGCAATATAACTACCGCAAGGCGATCGAGGGCGGTCTGCTGAAGATCCTGTCCAAAATGGGTATCTCGCTACTGTCAAGCTATCAAGGGGCGCAGATTTTTGAGGCGATCGGCATTGGAACTGACCTGCTAAATCTGGCGTTTACGGGCACAGCTTCGCGGTTGGGTGGTCTTAGCGTCATTGAGCTGGCTCATGAAGTGCTGACTTTGCACAGCCGCGCTTTCCCAGAGCTGGCGGCGCGGAAGCTGGAAAACTTCGGCTTCTTTAACTACAAGCCCGGTGGCGAACACCACATGAACAGCCCCGAAATGGCGAAGCTGTTGCACAAGGCGGTTGCCGACAAGAGCTTCGACCACTATGCGCTGTACCAGAAATACATGGAAGGTCGTCCCCTGACGGCGTTGCGAGACCTGCTGGACTTAAAGAACGATCGCCCTTCGGTGCCGATCGAGGAAGTCGAAGCTGTCGAGGAGATCGTCAAGCGCTTCTGTACGGGAGCGATGTCATTAGGCTCGCTATCCCGCGAGGCGCATGAGACGCTGGCAGTGGCGATGAACCGTCTGGGCGGCAAATCAAACTGTGGTGAGGGGGGCGAAGATC